>NZ_JACJDT010000025.1:0-64662 GCF_014163675.1 Pseudoalteromonas sp. SR44-5 | reverse complement strand
ATTTGGCATATTCAAGTTTTTGTTGTGCACTGAGTGTTACTTTTGATTTTCTGGTCATAGTGATACCTTTTGGGTTTAGCTCATTTTACGCTATAAACCTGTCCAGTTTCATTAGACCATTACATACAAGCTGTATGGCATTACAGAGAATTGTTTTTCTGGTGCTTATGAAGCTTGGACTCATAGTCTTCACCCTGATGATATGGAAGAGTCTAACAAACAATTAGAGGATGCCGTATCAGGTTTAGGTGCTTTTAATCCAGAGTTTAGAGTAGTACATCCAAACGGGCAGGTAAGAACAATCAAAGCTAGCGCAGAAGTTATTAGAGATAATGATGGCAACGCTCTAAAAGTCATCGGTGTAAATTACGACATTACAGATAAAATAAATGCGATAAATGAGCTAGAAGTAGCTAAGCAAAAAGCTGAGCAGGCAACCCAAACGAAAAGTGAATTTTTGTCAAATATGAGCCATGAGATACGTACGCCCATGAATGCAATTTTAGGCGGACTGCAGATGGTCAATACTGAGTATCTCGATGCCAAGTCCAAAGTAATGCTTAAAAATGCAGTATCGTCTTCTAAATCGCTGTTAACCATTATCAACGATATTTTGGATTACTCAAAGATAGAGAGCAATAAACTAAGCCTAGAGCAAGAGCCTTTCTCGATTAGCGATATAATTAAATCTGTGAAATTTGAAGTGGACAGCATAGTCAGTAATAAGGGTATTAAACTTGTCAGTAATATTGATGAAAATTTTAATGATCACTGGTTAGGAGACATTGTCCGTGTTAAGCAAATATTACTCAATCTTGTGTCGAATGCTGTTAAGTTTACTGAAAAGGGTAGCGTAAACATTCACTTGAGCGAAACTCTTTACCAAGAAAAGCAGGCTATTAGTCTTGAAGTGGCTGATACAGGAGTTGGAATGAGTGAGGAAGCTCAAGCTCGTATATTTGATCGTTTTTCACAGGCAGACAACTCAACAACACGTAAATTTGGTGGAACTGGGCTGGGTATGTCGATTACCCTCAGTCTTATTCTTATGATGAGAGGCACTATCGATGTAAAAAGCAATGTGGGTAGAGGCACCACTATAAGAGTCATATTACCATTAACTATAACCAATAAGAGTGTCAGCTCTTTCGTACAAAAATCTATGACTCCGCCGCCGTTGAGGGGAAAGAAAATACTGATTGCTGAGGATAACGAAATCAATCAAATTGTCATTCAGTCAATGCTCGAAGGCACTAATGCATCATTAACTATTGTAGATAACGGTAAACAGGCAGTAGAAGCAGCTAAAGAAAAGGACTTTGATTTGATACTTATGGATATACAAATGCCTGAAATGGATGGTGTTGAAGCAATGAAAAATATCATTAATTTCAATAAGCATATACCGATAATTGCACTAACCGCAAATGTAATGATTGATGACGTTGCTGATTATTTAAGCCAAGGATTTGATGCACATATAGCAAAACCAATTGATATTGCTACCCTATACGGTGTTCTGAGCTCATTTATAAAGTAAGTACTTGCTTTGTTTGTGCTTTATTGCCAGTTCGGCTTCGGCAAATCAACTTCCGCTCATAGCAAAAAGTAGACATAAGTCATTACAAATTATACTTATTAAAAAAGGCGCTTACCGTTATGGTAAGCGCCCTATTATTTTACTGATTACTTATTTTACGATTTTCATTTCGTCTAATAGGTTTTGTGCGTTATCTACTTTATCCATCACCCACAGCATGTAACGTGAATCAACGTGGATTGAACGATTAAGTGCTGGGTTATAATCCCAATCGCCAATAATACTTTCGTACACACCATCAAACAGTAAGCCTACCAGTTCGGCTTTACCGTTAAGTGTTGGTGAACCTGAGTTACCTCCAGTCGTGTCTACGTTTGATAAAAAGTTAACTGGTACGGTATTCATGCCACCGGTGTAATCACCAAATATTTTAGCCTTGATTTGCTGTTGCAGTTTTTCAGGCGCGTTAAATGGATCAACATCGGTGTTTTTTGCAAGTAGCCCTTCAAGTGATGTAAACGGTGTTGCTATCAAACCGTCTTGCGGTGAATAGCCTCCAACAGTGCCATACGTTACACGTAATGTGCTATTCGCATCTGCATACACAGGTTTATTTTGTGCTTCATTAAACGCTATGATAGCACTCATTAACTGTGGACGCGCCGCTTGTAGTTTACCGGCAAGTGCTTTGTCTTTGTCTTCTTCAGCTTTCATTACGGCAAAGATGGCCTTCGCGTATTGCATAAATGCATCTTGGCTTTGTTCAAGTTCAGCAAATGATTGCGTAGATAACGCGATACGAACGTCTTCATTATCTAGCGTTGAATTAGCATACATTTTTGCTAATAGTGCACTGTGCTTGGTTTTATCAAAGCCATTTTCTAATTCAAAAACTTTATCTACTTCTGCAAAACGCTCTTCTTTAGGTAACGCAGCATAAAGCTCTAAAAAATGTAATAAAATGGCTTTATCAACGTTTGCATCAAAACGGCGACTCATGCGCTTTAAACCGGCTTCAAAGCGTGGTAAATCGCGTTCTTGATAGCCAGATTCACGTTCGCTATCAGGTTTTTGTTGCTCATACGCTAAGCGATATAAGCTACGTGCGGTACTGATCATTTGTGAGCGGTGTACATAGCCAAGCATACGATCACGATCATTGTGCTGTTGCGATTGAGCGACTAGCGCCGACAGTTCATTTAACACTTTACCGTATTGTTTTTTACGCTTACGGTCGCTGTTTATCCACGCAGTGAGATCTTGTTCAAATTGCTTTTTACGTTCATACATAGTGCCTTTATTAAAGCTTTCTATCATTGACCCGTAGTTTTTAATATAGTTATTGTAACCCGCAATAGTGCTTTCATAAGCAATACGCGCTTTGCTGCCATCTTCTGAATTCTCTTCAATTAAAGACACATATTTTGAATTATGCTCGCGTGATTTGGGATAGCTGGTATTAAATACATAATCAACTTCAGCAGCAATGCGGTAACGGTTAGTGCGCCCAGGATAGCCTGCTACCATAACAAAGTCGCCATCTTGGACGCCTTTAGCACTGACGCTTAAATATGAGTCAGGCACATAAGGTACATTGTCTTCGCTAAATTCAGCTGGTTTGCCGTCTTTACCTACATATGCACGATAAAATGAAAAGTCGCCGGTATGGCGCGGCCACATCCAGTTATCGATATCGCCACCGTACTTACCTACGCCCATGGCAGGCGCGTATGCTAAGCGTACATCTTTAATTTCTAGTGATTTGATTAAGTAAAACTCTAGACCACCGTGGAATGAATACACATTACAGCGATAATTATCGTCAGCTTCACATGCTGACACTAATGCTTTTTCGTTTTTCTCTAGCGCGTCGTAGCGCGCTTTGGCGCTGAGTTTTTCAGTGCCTTTTATTACTTTTTTGGTCACGTCGGTAACTGTTTCAGTTACATACACTCTAGAGCCGGGTGCCGCTGGTAAGTCTTCAGCCGGTGTTGTTGCTAAAAAACCATTTTCTAAAATATTGTTCTCTGGTGTTGAGTTATATTGAATCGAACCATAAGCACAGTGATGATTGGTAACCACCAGCCCTTTTGGCGATACAAATGATGCGGTACAGCCACCAAGGCTTATCACTGCATTCATTGGGAACTCGGTTAATTTAGAAATCGATTTTGCATCAATTTCTAATCCTTTGGCTTTCAGAATTGATTCTAGATCAGGAAGTTGGTGTGGTTGCCACATGCCTTCATCAGCAAATGTTGAGCCCGATACTACAATAGCAAGTGATGCTATGAGTGGTTTTAAACGCATTTTTTAATCCTTTTTATTGTTTCTATAACAGGTTACGCGTGCAGCCTTAGCAAGGTCAATATTTCTGCGACAAAATAGCCACACTATTGTGTAACAAAATACTGAAAACAAATATTTCATCGAGCTCTGTTAGCAATAAAAACAACACAACAATGCAATCATTTAGTCATTTTCAATCGTTAGGATTTAAATACTATTAGTAATGCACGGCCTAACTATGACTGCTATTTTTTTGATCAACCTCGCTCGCTCAACCGAGCGATTGGCAAACAGCCAGCGACAATTAACCGCACATGGGCTAAGTTTTGAGCGTATAGATGCAATTGATGGCGCCATGCTCACGCAAGCACAAAAAGAAATTAATTACAGTCCTAGCCTCAATACACAAGAATATCACTACCCGCTCAGTGCTGGGCAGATTGGCTGTTATTTGAGCCATCGCAAAGCGTGGCAAACCATTGTCGATAGAAAACTTGATTACGCAATTGTGCTCGAAGATGACTTTATCTTAGATTCAAGTATCGGTAGTGCAATTAAAAATATTGAGCAATTACCGCTTGCTTGGCAACTTATAAAACTCTCAGCTTATCAAAACCGTACTCGCAAAATCGCCTATCAGATACCGTTGCAGTTTGAGCAACGATTAGTGATCCATAAAAAGTTGATGACAGGATGTTGTGCTACTGCAATCAGTTATCAAGGTGCAAAACAATTATTAGCTGCCACTAAAACGTTTGCTCGCCCTGTTGATTGTGATCTACAACATATTTGGGAAACTCAAGTCGCTGGCTATTCATTACTACCGTATCCATTCTCCCAAGATTGTGAGCAGGTAAGTGATATCAAATCGCGTAGTAATGCGCGCGAAAAGAAATCGTTTTTAGCGCGTAAAGGTCAGCAACTCCGTAGTGCGGTAAACAATCACTTTGCAACGGCGGCATTTATTGCCCAAACTAAGCGTGCTTTACCCACTACTCCTAAATGCAAAAAAGGAGCCGCAGCTCCTTTTTACTCATAACCTAGCATCATTAAATAGTATTTATTTTTTAACGAGGTTTGGGTGCTCTACACCCATCCATGCTTTAAATAATGCCATTTGCTGTGCAGTTGCCTGTTTGTCAGCAACTAGCTTTTTATCTTTATCAAAGCTTTGTGCTAGCGTTATTGTGGTGCTTTGCAGTGCATCACGGCGGATAAAATCAATGGTTACTTTATCCCCTGCTTTAAATGTTTCTAAGCTTGATTTTAAATCTTTACCAACATGCTTTTTGTTAATTGCCACAATTTTGTCATCGCTGGTCAAACCCGCTTGCCATGCAGCGCCATCGCGACGCACATGAGTTAAAGTTAATAACTCACCGGTATTTTTTGCCATCGCATCAACACTGGCAACGGCTTTTGCATCTTTTGGACGCTCTAACATTAAGCCTACTTTTTTAAACAGTGCGTCAAAATCAATATCTGCTGGTGCATCAACATTATTTGCCCACCACTGGCTGTAATCGCGGCCCGTTAACTGTTTTAAAATAGTTTTCACGTCAGTTGCAGTAAAGCCATGCGGCATTTTATATTGATTGTAAAGTGCACGATGAATATCACGGTAGCTTTGCTTACCTTGGCTGTTCTCAAGTAAATCAATATCAAGGGCCATCGAAATCAATGAACCTTCTGAGTAAATATTAGTACTGTAGTTACGAGCATGGTCACCACCTTGATTTATCCATTTATCAAAACTGGTTTCGGTGGCGCTTTGTACCTCACGCCCAGGCGATGATAAATGACGGTTGACGGTTTTCGTTAACACGTTTAAAAATTCATCCGTCGTGGCAATCCCTGAGCGCACCATTAAATGATCTTCAAAATAACTGGTTGAACCTTCCGCTATCCATAATAGTTTATCGTAATTAATATGCGTGTAATCGTAAGGAACTAAACCTTCAGGTCTATATGCTTTTACGTTCCAAGTATGGATAAATTCATGTGCTGCGGTGCTAATAAATGCAAGATAGTCTTCACGCGAGCCAAAACGGTCACGCGGACGCTGAATAATCGTTGAGTTTAAATGCTCGGTGGCACCACCTGCCCCTGAGGTTGCATGTACCATAAATACATAACGTTGGTACGGGTAAGCATCCCAAATAATATTGCCTGTTGCTACCAGCTTCTTAAGATCTTCAAGCATTTGCTCAACATCATAGTTGCCCTTGCCCCAGATCACTAATTCATAATCTCGGCCATCTACGGCAAATTTATGGAGTTCATTAATACCCGTTTCAATCGGCGAATCAACTAATACATCGTAATCTGCGGCTTTAAAGCTATGTTTTGAGCCTGCATTATCCATACCCGATACTGAGCGCCATGCTTTCGGTACATCTAGCTTAACCGTCACTGGCTCTTGACGAAATGATTCACTAAACATAAAAAAGCCTGATGCATCTATAAATGCGTGGCTATCATCAATATGGCGCGCACGTTTACCTAACTCATTAGCATACACTTGATAATCAATTTTAACTTCTGTTGGTTTATCTAAATGTACCCGCCATGTACTGGCATCAATTTTTTCCCATTTTAATGCTTTACCATTATCGCCTGTTGCTTCAAAAAAACGCACACCGTTTGCAAGGTTCAAAATTTCGTAACGACCTGTTCGCCAAGCTGGCAACTTTACATCTAAATGTGCTTGTGCCGTTTGTGGAAATTCTACGCTAACGTTGCCTAAATGATGTTCAGGTTGAGTAACAGCAAGTGAATAATTAACATCGGCCCATGCCGAGTGAGATAAAGCGGCTAATACCGATAATGCTAAAAACTTTTTCATAGAGGCTCTTAATTCATATATCAAGTGATTTTATTATGCGTGAGCCTAACAATGATGATAGAAAATGTGAATTAAAAGCGATAAATACACGTGCAGATAGGTTCGATGAATAAAAATCATCAACAAATGCTAAGTTTTTGACTTACTGACTACATTTGTGCAATTTTTGTTGTAAACTTACAACCATGTAAGATTTAATCAATGGCGGTAACTATTAGTGTCACAACAGCTCGAAGTTTTAAATAAAAAACTTAAACAAGCCATTGATACTCGTATGGTAGTTGAACATGCACGTAAGCATCAAGTAGACACATTGACACACTTTGCAGCTAAGTTATCGTTAAGCTGTAAAGGTATGGACATTGAACTTGATAATCGCTTAGCTAAGTTTCGTAGTGCGCTGGCTAAAGGGGTCGATTTTGAATTATTCGCGCCACAGATCGATGAAATTCTTACACTGCTAAAAAATCAAGAAGCACAACAGGCCACACATCAGCGTGAACTTCATAACAGTGTGCTCGATGCTGGCAAGTTACTGCAGAAAACCAAAGGGTTACCAGATGATGCACGCAGAACATTGCGTCATTTACTGGATCATGAACTGAATAATGTGCAATCGACGCGGGATTTCATTCCACTCCTTAATCGTTTAGTGACGATTTATCATCAAGCCTTACAAGTAAAACTGACTATTCCTGAATGCCAGCAAACTGCTGTGCAACCTAATTTAGCAAAAGAGTTACTCAATTTAGCTAATGATTTAGTATTTGAAGATGAAGCTGCAGATCAAGTAAAAACCATCAAAAATAATATCTCTGAAACCGATTCAGTGGATGATTTATTGACCTCTGCAATCGATATTATTCGCATCATTGCCAACAATATCAGTAAAGAGCGTCAATCTGCACAAAGCTTTTTAGTGTCATTGAACCAAACGCTTGAAGAATTACACCACTCAATTGTTTCTACAAGTAAACATTCAGAAGCAATGGGGGCTGAATTTACTGCATTAAATAAGCGCATTGAAGATAAAATTAACAATCTGACAGCACAAACCCAAAATGCTACTTCAATTTCATCATTAAAAGCCTTAGTTGATAACGAATTAAAATCGTTAAGTGAAGACTTAATTGAAAAAGAGCGCCTCGAGCAGCAAGATCGCGATATGTTGCTAAACAGTTTTCAAGAGATCAATCAACGCATTGGCAGCCTTGAAACTAAATTATCTAAATATAAAAAACGCCTGCATGAGCAACGTTTTAAAAGTTTGCTTGATGGCCTTACCAAACTGCCAAACCGAGCCGCATTTGACGAACGCTTTCATCACGAATTTCATTTGTTTGCAGTACAAGAATCCGATGTCACCTTAGTGGTGATTGATGTTGATCACTTTAAGTCTATCAACGATAAATATGGTCACAGCGCGGGTGATAAAACGTTACAAGTGATTGCCAAAGCGCTGCAAATGTCAATTCGTAAATCTGATTTTATAGCCCGCTATGGCGGTGAAGAATTTGTTTTATTAATGCCAGGTATGCCCTTAGAGCATGCCAAAAAACCTCTTGAAAAACTAAGAAAAGCGGTGAAAGGGATTCCGTTTAAGTTCAGAGATAAACAAGTAGAGATAACAGTTTCCGTCGGTGCCACGCAGTTTAAAAAAGGTGATACCCCATTGGGCGCTTTTGACCGCGCCGATGATGCTCTCTACAAAGCAAAAAATACCGGTCGTGATCGCTTGTGTATCAATAAATAACAGCGACCGACCTAGTGCTTTTTATAGCAAGGAGAACGCCTATGTTAATACAGTTAAACCCGACAGGTGTGTTAGATTTACTGTCGCAGCTCGAAGTTGATTTATTAGAGCAATCGTCTACCAGTGAGCGTTATAAGTTATTTAGAAACTGTGCGCTAGCTGTTCTCAATGTTGGCAGTCATACTGACTCCAGCTCAGAGATTTACAATAAATATCAAGATTTTGATATTCGCTTATTAAGCCGTGAGCGAGGCATAAAAATTGAACTACTCAATCCTCCGACTACGGCTTTTGTTGATGGTGAAATAATCACTGGGATCCACGAACATATTTTCTCTGTTATTCGTGATATTTTATTTATTTGTCAAAAATACGAAAAAGATTTAACCGAACAAAAAGCCATTACTCATATGGTCTTTGATATGTTGCGTAATGCCGCAGCGCTTCGCGTTAATAGCGATCCAAGTATGATTGTCTGCTGGGGTGGTCATTCTATTAATGAAAACGAATATAAATACACTAAACAAGTAGGTTATGAGCTTGGTTTACGTGGCTTAAATATTTGTACTGGCTGTGGCCCCGGTGCCATGAAAGGTCCAATGAAAGGTGCAACCATTGGACATGCAAAACAACGCAACACCAATAACCGTTATTTGGGCTTAACAGAGCCAAGTATTATTGCCGCAGAGCCACCAAATCCGATCGTCAATGAACTGGTTATTTTACCAGATATTGAAAAGCGCCTTGAAGCCTTTGTACGCACCGCCCACGCTATAATTATTTTCCCTGGCGGCGCTGGCACTGCTGAAGAGTTATTGTATTTACTAGGCATTTTACTTCACCCTGATAATGCCAAACAGTCGTTACCGGTTATTTTAACTGGGCCGAAAGAAAGTGAAAATTACTTTAGCGAATTATGCCAGTTCATTGAAATGACGTTAGGTAAGGAGGCGCTTGATAAATTTGAAGTTATTATTGATAACCCCGAATTAGTTGGGATCAAACTCAAATCTGCAATGGCAAATGTTCGTGATTACCGCAAGAGTCAGGGCGATGCATATTACTTTAACTGGACGTTAAAAATTGAAAATGAATTTCAGCAACCTTTCGCGCCAACTCATGCCAATATGGCTGGGCTTGATTTACATTTAGACCAAGAAAAACAATTACTAGCCGCTAATTTGCGCCGTGCATTTTCAGGTATTGTTGCAGGGAATGTTAAAGACGAAGGCATACAAGCCATTAAACAACATGGCCGGTTTATCATTAGCGGTGAGCCGACTTTAATGAAAGCCATGGACAAACTGCTGCAAGCATTTGTTGAGCAAGGAAGGATGAAGCTCCCAGGCAGTCAATATGTTCCATGTTATGAAGTCAAAGCATAAGGGTTAATGTATTCGTGTCAGGTCAGTTACTTTTAATCGATGCGCTTAATTTAATTAGGCGCATTTATGCAGTTGATAGTAATCAAAACAAAGGCAGTGATGAGCAAATGATAAATACCTGCTGCGCGCGGGTAGCTCACGCTTGTGAAAAACTTATAAAGATCACCCAAGCAACGCATGCTATTGCTGTATTTGATGGTGATAAAAGCTGGCGGTATCATTATTACGCTCAATATAAAAGCAGCCGTGCCCCCATGCCTGAAACTCTGAAAAATTCATTAGATAAATTTAAACAGGCGATTGAGCAAACGGGTATTGTGGTGTTTGCCCCAGTAAATGATGAAGCTGATGATATTATCGCGACATTAGCCGATAAAATGGCGCAAAATCAGTTGTATAGTACAATTATCTCCACTGATAAAGGGTTTTTACCTAGCTTAAATAATTATATTAATGTGTATGATTATTTTAAAAAAGAATATTTAGATCATCACTCTATCGTACAACGTTTTGGTGTTGAGCAAGCTCGATTAATTGATTTTTGGGCAATGGCTGGTGATAAAACGAATGATATTCCGGGTATTAAGGGAATTGGTACTAAAACAGCACAAGAGATTATTAGTAAGCACGCAGATATAACATTGGCGGTAGAGGATGAAACGCTCTCTACAGCAGTTCGTAAAAAGTTAGCGACAGGAATGGCTGACTATATTACCTCTAAACATTTGGTTGGTTTACGTACAGATATTAACTTAGGCTTTAGTTTAAAGCAGTTAAGGCTCAATTAATCGCATTCACGTAGCACTGGATTTGAACTATGCGTATACTAAATTTAAGTCTCAGCGTAAGAGTGCACAATGTTTAAGAAGGTTTTTCGCTATCTCATATTAGGTTTGGGTGTATACGCCTTGATCGCTACTTTGGTCATTACTTTTTATAAAGATGATCCACAGGCGATGATCTGGCAAGACCGAGAAGCGTTCAATAAACGTTATATCGCTAAATTAAGTGTCGAAACACCGACTAACTTAAACACAGTTTTAGAGTATTTAGGCAGTCCTGATCTAACATTCGCGAAACGTGATAAAGAGGAAGTATGGCAAATTATTTTTTACCGTACTCAACATATCAAATCAGATGGGATCACGACTATGGATGAGTGTACTGGTTTACTGTTTAAAAATGGCGAATTGATTTTGTGGGGCCCAAGTGCATTTGATGCATTTGAGCAACGCGGGTAATTAATTACTTATGGATGCACTCTGCGCACAAGATCTTGCCAGCCTATTTGAAAAAACTCACCAAATATTAAGGCGTTATAATAATAAAAGTCAGTGGCCACAAATTTATCCGCTGTTGACACAACTAGCTGAGCAATATTATAAACTCTATGATTCACATCCAAATGCACTACAAGCCCAGCTTACTCTATATGCAGAAACACAAGGTTATACAACCAACTTAGTGGTCAATCAATGTGTCATTGTCGCCGCATTTTGTCGCAGTTTAAGTTACGACAGTAAAATCAGCCAATTGCTTATTTGTGTGTGTTTAACTAACTATTTATGTGTGCAAACACAAACTAATAAGCTGGCCCTGCGCCAACCTCTTACCCAACAAGAAAAAAAGCAATGGCAGTCGCGTCATCAGCTAGCAGTAAAATTACTGCAATCAGCTAACGTTCCCACTGACCATATTGCGTGTATTTTAGCGCGCTTAAATAAGTATAAGCAGGCCTTGCTAAGCACGCCAAAAATCATGATCTATGATGGACCAACGACGTTAGTTGCGTTAGCAAATATTATTGCGATGAACATTACCTATCGTACCCAAAATGATCATATTGATATCTATAAGGCAGTGGCTGATATTTATATCCGTACTCCTAACCTGTTTGCCCAACAAGCATTAAAAGCATTAATCGGTCATTTTGGCCCTTACCTGCCAGGCTCTTTAGTTAATTATAGCGATCAGCAGCTCACTTATATTGGTAAAAACCACCAGCAACGGGATTTATTAATTGCATTGCATGAGCAGCAAAAAACCAAATGGTATAGCGTTAAGGCAAAGCTAGAATCACATTCAAAGCAACGCCCAAGTAAAGACAAGCGATTATTGTTTAGCGTATGGTTCAATGAGCACATAGCCCCCCCTGTTGAAATTGTAAACTTTGAAAAACAACAATTACTGATGCTGATAAGCCAAGTTAAAATACAAAAAGAATACTCATACAGTGCCCTTGCTAAATTACTCAACAATCATCCAGCGACAATTGAGTTACTTCGTGAAGCAGTGAAGCCTTATAATAAAGAGCACCTAGCAGGCAAAGATTTACGCCATTGTTTATCAATGGTCGGCTTATACAATGCACCAGCGATCATTCAACGGGTGCTCTTTGAGCAATTAGTAAACTACCAAGCACATCCATTAATGCAACATATACAATTACGCTTACAGGCAATAATAAGTTTATTAAACCAGCTGGTAAGTCGTGATCAACACAACCAGTTCGAGCACCTCGCTTTGCCTATTTATGGTTACGTTAATTATTTGATTGAATACTGTAGCACCACAATTAGCCGTAAGACAGTGTATGAACACTCACCTAAAAGTGATGTAAGTATGCCCTTTGCGTGGCTATTTGGTGTCACGGTTCATGATAGTGGGCATTTATCGGCTTATTTACTTGAATTGCTTGGTGACAATCCATGGACACAAGCGCTCTTAGATGCAGAGCAGCAAAAAAAACAACACTTATCTGCAGAGGCACAATTATGGGTTGCAATAAAACTCGTCGTTATTAAGGTGTATCAACCCAACGTAATACAAAGTAGTTGGCAAACACACACTTTTGAGCAAGTGTTAAAACGCTTAGATTGGCAGTCCAGCGAGGATTTTTATGCACAGCTACCAAGCCTAGGTTTAAGCAATAGCGTATGAATATTTATTAGACATAGTGACTAATTTAGTGCGTTTTCGTGGGTTTTACTGGCAAAAAGTTGAATAAATTGCTATAAAAGCCGCTTGTATTTTCAAACTCATTCACGTAAATAATCTAACAAGTAATCGCTTAATACCAATCGTGTTAAGTTACTAGCCATTTATAGCGACAGATAAATAGAGTGATAACAAGGCATAAATTTCGACATGTAGTTGTTCTACTTGAGAAATTCATAACGCAGTTAGCGCTTTATTTAGCACGCTAGAATGGTTAAATATTTAAGTCGATTGGTATAATAATGCGTCACATTTACGTGCATTTCTAACTCGTAATAGGAAAAGTTCATGGCCAAACAAACCATCACAGTGATCAAAGGCGACGGCATCGGTCCGAGTATTATTGATTCAGCCCTTGAGATCTTAACAGCCGCAGGGTGCGATTTTGATTATGAATTCGTTGATGCAGGTCTTGCAGCCCTAGAAAAGACCGGTGAATTATTACCACAAGATACCATTGATACTATTGCGCGTAATAAAATTACTCTTAAAGGCCCACTAACTACGCCAGTTGGTGAAGGTTTTACTTCAATCAATGTAACATTACGAAAGCAGTTTGGTTTATACGCCAATGTACGCCCAGTAAAGTCATTTGTTGGCACCAAAGCACGTTATGAAGACATTGATATCATCACGGTACGTGAAAATACGCAAGGTATGTATTCAGGTTTAGGCCAAGTGACATCAGAAGATGGCAACGAAGCACAAGCAATGTCTATGATCACCCGTGAAGGTGCTGAAAAAATCGTTACTTTTGCCTACGAACTAGCCGTGCGTGAAGGTCGTAAAAAAGTGACAGCGGTTCACAAAGCTAACATTTTAAAATCAACTTCAGGTTTATTCTTAAAAGTAGCTCGTGAAGTTGCTGAGCGTTATCCTGAAATTGAATCAACTGAAATGATTGTTGATGCAACCTGTATGAAACTGGTAATGAGCCCTGAAGAGTTTGACGTTATCGTTACTACAAACCTGTTTGGTGATATTTTATCTGATCTATGTGCTGGTCTAGTAGGCGGTTTAGGTATGGCACCTGGCGCTAACATCGGTGAAGATGCAGCAATCTTTGAAGCAGTTCATGGCAGCGCACCTGATATTGCTGGTAAAAATTTAGCAAATCCAACCTCTGTTATTTTGGCATCTATTCAAATGTTAGAGCATTTAGAAATGGGCGAAACTGCAGAGCGTATTCGCAGTGCTGTAGCTGACGTAATTAAATCGGGTGATCGTACCACTCGCGATTTAGGTGGCAGTCACGGTACTACTGACTTCACTCAAGCTGTTATCGACCGTTTATAAACCAAACCTAGATTATTAGCATTATAATAAAAGCCAGTATTTACTGGCTTTTTTGTCACTTAGTTTATGCTTGTCTCTTTGTTCGAAAACTGAGCGGTAGCAGTAACAATAACCAAAATATACTTCCGCCACTGGAGCCTGAACTGGCAACTTGTTTTTGCACTGTTACCATAAGCTTGCTAGACGGTAAGGTGTTTTTTATGCCTTTTGCAGAGGTATCAGTCACGATCAGTGTCACTGTATAACTTCCCGCTTGGTTATAAGTATGTGTAGGATTAGCCCGTTGGCTTACAGCACTGCCATCTCCAAAATCCCAACTGTAAGTGTAATTATTAAACCCGCCTTTGGTATCACTGTTAAAATTAACCAGTAAATCTTTTGCACTGTAACTGGCCTGTGTTGTAAGTAATACATTTGCCGACACTTGGGTTGCAAAAGACTGCATAGCGCCATTTGCATCAGTTACAATAACGCTCAAGGTATAATCGCCACTGTATTCATAGCGGTAGTTAATGCTCTGCCCTTTCGCAGTTGAGCCATCACCTAATTGCCATGCATAGTCATAAGGTGCTTGACCACCTGATACAGTGACTTTTGCAGTAACATTGCCTTTCTCTATACTGGTATCCACACTAGAAATTGATAACGGCGCAGTAAGCACAAAAGTCATCGATTCTTGAAACTGCTGCCCTTGTTCATTAGTACGAGTAAAACCCACAGTGTAACTACCGTAATCGGCAAATTTATGATTTGGATTCAATTCATCACTACTTTGTCCATCACCAAACTGCCAGTTAAAACTATCGGTTGGGGTCAACGCCATTCCTTTAATTTCAAAACTCGCTTCGAGATCATTAGTAATTACATTGATCCCAGACTGTGGTGTATAGCCTAAATTCAATTCAATTGAGCTATTATTAATCGCTTGCTCAACAATAGAAAAATTAAAACCAAACGTTGAAACTTTTACACCAGAGGCCGGTTGCGTGGCAAAACTGTAATCATTATTATCATTAAACTCAGTGATTGCTGTTAACTGCGTATCGCCTAAACCTTGGCGCTGATCATAAAGACTAAAAGCAGCATCTCTTAACTGAATCGTAGTACTGGCAGGTGCGCTGCTATTACCTTTTGCAATGGCATTTTGATCGGCATCAACAACCAATATAAACCCTTCACCAATATGCTCAGGAGTATTATTATCTGTATACTGTTCATTAGCAGACCAAAGTAATAAACCCGGTGAATACTGCTCAACTTGTAAACCACTATCTATTCCTAAATAACTACGTAACTGTAAATAGTAATTGTGTGGTTTTGCATAGATGTGATCCCCCACTCGGCTAAAGCCATCAAGTTGTGCTTGTGTTGACTGCTCTGCATTATCTTGCCAAACGAAAGTATCACCTTGGCTAATGGTCATATCATCAACCACTAGACCAAAATAATGAGTATAAGTGTCCGTTTTATAGTTAAAACTAAGTGTGATTGTTTGACCAGCATAAGCTGATAAGTCAAAACGATGCCGTAAATAATTATTCGGCTGCTGAGCGTCATTTACTGAACTTGAAGACCCTGTTATATATGGACCAATGTCTCCATAAAATGGATTGACTGCTTGAGTATATTGCGAAGCAATAGGCTGTGCGTTTACTAATACTTGAGCATAATCATAATCCGTTTCAATGCTGTAATAGGCACTTAAATCAAGATAAGTAGGCTGCGTACTTGCAGGTATATTAACTGTAAATGTCATACTTTTTGAAACATTATCACCACTGCCAGAGTAGTATTGCAAGTGCCCTTCTACTGCTTGATAAAACGGTTGTAAGT
The DNA here is from genome assembly GCF_014163675.1 of Pseudoalteromonas sp. SR44-5. Taxonomy (NCBI): domain Bacteria; kingdom Pseudomonadati; phylum Pseudomonadota; class Gammaproteobacteria; order Alteromonadales; family Pseudoalteromonadaceae; genus Pseudoalteromonas; species Pseudoalteromonas sp. SR44-5. Next base: position 48,724 of record NZ_JACJDT010000025.1, on the reverse strand, counting down.
TGGTTGGTAGGGTGATTTTTAACTGGTTTAATTCAGTTGATACCCCACTACTATGGCGAAGTATTTGCTGTTGATTGGTATCGATTTCGTCTAACGATATCGTCGTTTGATTAAGCCAGTTTCCTTGATAACGGTTTTGTAAGTACTCGAGTGCATAAGGACTGAACATCACCGGCTGTGAGCCACGAGGTGAGCCTGCCCAACTACCACCAGACATCACAGACCAAAGCGCAACTGGCTCCCCCAGCGCACTGCCGGTTAAATCATATTCATCAGGCAAACCTAAGTCGTGACCAAACTCATGTACCACCACGCCAATACCAGCATCGATAGGATTTATAGTATAACCAAATAAACGAATACTACTGCCATCAACCGCACTTGGCTGATTGTTTTGGTCGTACACATAAAAACGATGTGACCAAATTGCATCAGTACCCAGTACGCCACCACCGGCTTCCTCACCTATACTCGAGTGGAAAATCATAACATGGTCAATAATCCCATCAGGTTCATTGGTGATCCCATCACCATCACGATCATCCAAATCTGTTAAATCATAATCGGCTAAATTAATATTAAATTTGGCTACGGCTTTTTCTACCGCTTCATGCACTAAACTAGGGGCATCAATATCATTATTACCCCCTTGGCGAGCCCCATAACTTTTCGCATCATTATCGGCTGTTACCCAGCCATAAACTTGACCCGTAAATGCTAAGCTTTCCCCTGAGGCTTGCTGATAGTATTGATACGCTGTTTGCAACGGTTGCTGCTGTGGACCTGAGTAACCATCAGTAGCGAACAACATTTGTTGGTAATGCTGCTGACTATAGCTTGAGTAGTACATATCGCTATCAACTGCGGCTAAGCCATTATCATCATGAGGTAAGTCAGGAAAATCAACCAATATAGCCAACACTTTTACGGTATTGTGCGTCGAGTTAGGTAACTGCGAAGACACACTCGCTAAGCGCTGAGCCATTTTTCGTTGTTGGGTTAAAACTTGAGGGTTAAGCTGCCGACGTGAATGCATCGATTCACCACGGCCAATATAATCAGACAATAATTTGTCATGCGCTATTTTATCGTCAAGCTGCCCGCGTTTATCTAACCAATATAAAATTCGCTCTTTGTTAACGACCCCAATATCAGTTGGGCTACTATTTTGTGGTTTTGCCACACTCTGTTGACTTAACAATGCCAAAGTCAGGCCACATAACAATTGTGAGTATTTCACAGGATCACCTATCAACAACTCCATAACGATAATAATAGCGAATAATTTATATACTTACATTACATTTATAGATATACAGTGAATATCGCCACGCTTCAAAAAAGCATAATTTCTTTGCTTTTAACGGTTAAAAATGCAATTTAAAGCAACTTTTAAATATAAAAACAATTAATTTGGAATTTTAATGCAACATTGCCGTTTTGGCTGTTGACATTAGCTGGCAAAACCTTTAAAAATAAGACTATTAAATTTGTAGACTAAATGAGTTATTCGGCTATCTCAGCGCAATAACTCATTTGAACTTATATAACAAATACCGAGAAGAAAAATAACGTTATGAAATATCAATTTCACCTAGTCACTGTACTCGTACTGGTCTTAGTTTTAAGCCCAGCGGGGATGTATTAGAAGGTGAAATAGCTTTTTAAAAACCCCCGCCCTAAGCGGGGGTTTTTTTATGCATTTAAATTATACGGTAATTGCACAGAGGAATGAGGATGAGTACACAACAATATAATGGCTCCGAACTAGTTGTTCAGGCATTAAAGGCATTGAAGGTAAAATATATATTTGGCTACCCCGGTGGCTCAGTATTAGATCTTTATGATGCATTATTTCAGCAAGATGATGTTGAGCATATTTTAGTTCGTCATGAACAAGCAGCAACCCATATGGCTGATGGTTATGCACGTGCCACAGGTGAAGTGGGCGTAGTATTAGCAACATCAGGTCCAGGTGCGACAAACTGTATCACGGGGATCGCTACAGCCTATATGGATTCTATTCCTATGGTAGTGCTATCCGGTCAAGTGCCGACTAACTTAATTGGTGATGATGCATTTCAAGAAACCGATATTGTTGGTTGCTCTCGGCCAATCGTAAAACACAGTTTTAACTGTCGTAGCGCAAAAGATATTCCTAAAATTTTGGCTAAAGCATTTTATATTGCAAGTACTGGACGCCCAGGTCCTGTGGTCGTAGAACTGCCAAAAGATATGTTAAACCCTGCACTTAAATTTGATTTTGAGTTTCCAGCAACCACAGAGCTGAGAACCTATAGCCCAAATACCAAAGGCCACCCAAAGCAAATTCGCAAAGCCGTTGCCGCTATTTTAGAAGCTAAAAAACTGGTCATTTACTCTGGTGGCGGGATTATTATTTCTAACACTTCAGAGCAACTGACTCATTTGGTTGAATCACTCAATGCACCAATCACTAATACCTTAATGGGATTGGGCGGTATTTCCGGGGTTCACCCTAATTTCGTTGGTATGCTAGGTATGCACGGGAGCCTTGAAGCAAATAAGGCGATGGCAAATGCCGATGTGATCTTAGCTCTAGGCGCCCGATTTGATGACAGGGTAACCAATAACGTGAAGAAATTTTGTCCCAATGCGACGATTGTTCATGTTGATGTTGATCCGACCTCTATTTCAAAAACGATCAAAGCCCACATTCCAGTCGTCGGTTGTTTATCAACCGTACTTGAGCAATTACAGACAGCCATAGATAAAAGTCCAATCAAAATTGATCGTAGTGCTCAAGAAGATTGGTGGCGTCAGATCATTAGCTGGCGTGAACAAAAATGTTTAAGCTACAGCACTGCGGGCGATAAAATAAAGCCTCAGGCCGTCATTGAAGCAATTTATAAAGCTACCAATGGTGATGCCTATATAAGCTCTGATGTAGGTCAGCATCAGATGTTTGCGGCGCAGTACTACCCGTTTAAAAACCCGCGCCAATGGATCAACTCAGGGGGTCTTGGCACTATGGGCTTTGGTCTGCCAGCGGCAATGGGAGTGAAACTTGCGTTCCCGGATAAAGAATCAGTGTGTGTCACCGGTGATGGTTCGATTCAAATGAACATTCAAGAACTTTCGACATGTTTACAATATAACTTGGCTGTAAAAGTGGTGTCACTGAATAACCGCTCTCTGGGTATGGTGCGTCAATGGCAAGATATGGTCTACGGCGGTCGTCACTCATCGTCGTATATGGAATCGTTACCTGATTTCGTCAAACTTGCTGAAAGTTATGGCCATGTCGGTATTCGCGTTAATACTCTTGATGAACTACAGCCGGCAATCGATAAAGCCATGTCGATCACTGACCGTTTAGTGTTTTTAGATATTCTTGTTGATGAAAATGAACATGTATACCCAATGCAAATTAAGCTTGGAGCAGTTGATGAAATGTGGTTACGTAAAGGAGTGAAAGCATAATGCGTCGTATATTATCTATTTTACTTGAGAATGAACCAGGCTCATTGTCGCGTATTGTTGGCCTATTCTCACAACGAGCTTATAACATCGATAGTTTAACCGTTGGCACAACAGACGATCATTCTTTATCACGCATTACTATCACTACCATGGGTGATGACCGTGTGGTTGAGCAAATCACTAAACAGGTTAATAAATTAGTTGATGTATTAAAAATTATTGATCTAACTGAAATGGCGCATATTGAACGTGAGCTGCTATTAGTAAAAGTATTCGCTCAAGATGAAGCTAAAAGAGCGGCAGTAACGCGAGTGGTCGATGTATTCCAAGGTGCTATTTTAGACATGGGTCGCAACAGCTACACATTGCAGCTTGTTAGTAGCACAGATAAAATTGAATCGTTTTTAGATACCTTACGTCATGAGACAGACATAATTGAAGTTGTACGCTCTGGTGCGGTAGGTATTGGCCGCGGTGATAAAGCACTAAAAGCTTAAACCTTAGATTAATGAGCAGATACAAAAAAAGGGCTAATTAGCCCTTTTTTATTTAACCAATCTAATTGATTAAGGATTAACTTGATCTTTAAGACCTTTACCTGCTTTAAAGCTTGGGATAGTTGCCGCTGAAATTTGGATTTCGGCACCAGTTTGTGGGTTACGGCCAGTACGTGCAGCACGCTCTTTTACAGAGAAAGTACCAAAACCAACTAGTGCAACTGAATTACCTTCTTTTAAAGAAGAAGTAACAGCACCAGTGAATGCGTCAAGTGCGCGTGTAGCTGCTGCTTTAGAGATTTCTGCATCAGTAGCGATTTTTTCAACTAATTGAGCTTTATTCATTTGTTAAATTCCTATTCGTTATTATTTTGCCTTCGCAAAACCTATCTTTATGCATTTTTTAAGTATTGGCAACAGCAAAATGCTTTTTTCGCGTAAATTCTTAAAAAATGAGTAAATTTTAAATAATTGCCGAAATAAATATTGATTTAAAGATTAACCAACAATGAATTTAAGCAGTATTTAATAAATCAATATGACAATTTGTTTATCATTCAACTTTTTCGATAACTAAGGTCACTTCCCCAACCTCAATGCCAAACTTATCAATAGCTGTACGGTTAATCAAGCGCGATTGTGTTACCAGATACATCCAATCATCTAAATTAACTTCAATGGTGTCATCTCCATAGGGTAATTTAAGGGTATATTGCCAATGAAATACACTGCCATTACTTTTTCCTTTCGCGATACCTATCACATCACCTGCAGTGCCAGTTAAAGTATTGTCAGCATTGAGTGTTATTTTCCACACTCGGCGTTGGGTTTCACCATCGTCGTAAACGAAATCTTCCTCTATAACGCCGTTATTGCCATCCCAACTCGCATTCATGTCAACGACCATCTTACGGGTTACTTCACCTTTAAAGTCTTGGACAACGCCATAGGCTTTCAATTTGCCATTAAAAAATTGTTTAAAATTAAATTCTGGCTGACTTCCTTGGTAATACTCAACATCTGGCGCAGCACAGCTACTTAATAAAAATGTGCAACTAAGTAAAAATAATATAGTAATTCGCTTCATGTTATTGCCCTATTAGTTGTTTTCGCATCTGTGGCTCAGAGGTATTAGCATCAAGCCAAATAGCTAAAAAGTCATCCGCAAAACCACTTTGCTCTATAGCCCCTAGCTTTTTATCATTAAAATAAAATGTGCCAATACCATTTTCATCCGTAATGAACGATAGCGATTCACCTTTTTTGATATCCGGCCAAAGCGCAGCTAACTGTGCATCGTATTTTTTAATGATCTCTTTTTTGCCCAAATGCTGCCATTGTTCGTTCGTCGCTTTGATTATGTCCTTGGCAGCAAAATCGCGTAAATAGGTCAATGTCAGTTTAGTGGGGTGATTGCCAAACTGATAGCTCCCCGATGGGGTTGCTAACTGCGCCTGATAAACATCCCAAAATAGATACTCAAAACGAGCCTCACCGACCACTTTAAAATCAGCAGCAAAGCTTCGGCTGCATACCAATACACTTAAAATAATTAGCCCTTTAGTTAATCTTGCTATCATTACCGGACTCCAAATTTCTAAGTTAAATAGTTACACCTGTATGTTCATTTATGTTCAGAAACTAACAGGTACTTTTTGCTGTATGTATTTATAATCCTGATAAAATTGAACATAAACGACCAAGCTAAACCATATATAAGCCAAAATTGCCAAACTACAGGATGAACCTCTAACGCCCCAAAGCGTGCACCAGCAATATAACTTGCGGGGGCAAAAACTGCACAGAGCAACAGCGCTAAATACCAAGGCGTGCGATGCAAAAATTGCATTGATGTATTGATGGTTAACAGTAAAGCACACCAAAGTAATACAAACCACAATGGAAAGGGCGATATACTAAAAGATAAAAAGCCAACCTCAACCATCAAATATTCAAAGCTTAACGAGATCATTAAGCCATAGCACAGTAACAGCATATCTTGTTGCTTTTGTTGCGACAGACATAACATCACTATGATGATTAATAAAATCGGTATGATAGCGCGCTGCTCAAGGAATAATGCTAAAAACCACACTCCTTGAAACAGCAAAAAATTAATAACTGAGCGCAATGTCATCACTTGAATGGTTAAAACGCGGTTTACGGGCAACTAAATGCACTGTACTGGTTACTCGCGCCCTAAATGCGCCTTCACAGTAAGCTAAGTAAAATAACCATAATCGATAAAAGCGCTGGTCAAACTTAACTTTGTCGATTTCTGGCCAGCTTGCGATAAACCGTGTGCGCCAATCAGCTAAGGTTCTTGCATAATGAACGCCGATATCGTTAATGCTGTGTACCACCATGTCTGATTGACTTTTTATTTGCTTATTCATTTCATCAATACACGGTAAACAACCACCAGGGAAGATATACTGCTGAATAAAATCAGAATTTTTCAGGTAATGTTGATAGCGTTGATCAGCAATTGTAATTGCTTGGATCAGCATTGCACCACTGTCTTTGAGTAAGTCATTACATTTTTTGAAAAAGCTGGGTAGGTATTCATGACCAACCGCTTCTATCATTTCTATTGACACTAGCTTATCGTAACTGCCTTCGAGTAAACGATAATCTTGTTTCAATAAGGTTATCTTATCTTCAAGCCCCAACTGGATAATTTTTTCTGCCACAAACGCATGTTGCTCATCAGAAATAGTTGTAGTAGTAACGTGGCAGTCATAATGTGTTGCAGCATGAATGGCAAACGCTCCCCACCCTGTGCCAATTTCAATAACCGTTTCACCGGGTTGTAAATCTACTTGTTGGCAGATTAAATCAAGCTTATGACTTTGTGCTTGCTCAAGAGAAGCATCTTTTGATGGGTAGACAGCGCTTGAGTAAAGCATTTCAGTGCTTAAAAATGATGAATACAACTCATTGCCTAAATCGTAATGAGCAACAATGTTTTTCTTTGAACCTTGCTCAGAATTTTTGTTTTTACGGTGATTTATTCGATTGTAAAGATTACTAATAAACGCAAACTTACGTTCAAATTGGTCCAGTTGAGCCTGATTAATGGCAAAAATTTCAATCAACTGAGTTAAGTTAGTACATTCCCACTGGCCCAAAATATAAGCTTCGCCAGCTCCGACACTGCCAGAGAGCGCAAATGCTTTATACATTGCCGGATTATTAACAACTACTTTAGCCTGCAAGTGACTTTGAGGATCACCAAAGTGTTGAACGTCGTTACCATCAACTAGGGTAATTGCGCCAACTTCAATGCTATCAAACGCACCAATGACTAACTTTTTATACAGCTTACTTAACAAGCTACTTGATGCGTTATCAGCTAAACTGGATATTTTTTCCATCTCATGACCTTCATTATTTTAGCTTATCAATTCTTGCCTGAGTGACCTAAAAAAGGCACTCGCTTACAAAATAGTTTAAACGCCTGTACGTAAATTCCTTTCATCACAGTGATGGTCATGGCAGGAAAACGTTTCAGTAACGCAGTAACCGCAGCACGACTGAGTGACTGGCGTTGTAAACGCAAACTGGCAGTAAATAATAGCGTATTATCTTTTTTATTTTCTATATGGATCATAGTATTGTGCTTTGTTAAACGCACTTTCCAGTGGTAATCCATATCTAAACTCATAAATGGTGATACGGAGAAAGCCTTTTTAAAGTTCACTTTCCTGTGTAAATCAACCAAGTAATAGTGTCGCTCGTTCCAGGGGGTATTACTCACTTCAGCAACCATATAGGGAAAATCGCCATCAGCCGTTTCATAGAAGAAAAAGTTAACTGGGCTAAAATACACCCCAAAACAGCGCAGCTGCCCGAGCATATAGACATTACTAAACGGATCAGTAATCCCCAGCTCAACAATTTTATTAATTGCTCGTTGTTTGATTGGTTGTTGAGTATCTAAATCACGATTAAGATAATCGGATTGTTTAAATTTAAGCGCTTTAAAGCCTGTTGTACCAAGCCAAGGGTGAACACCATCAAGTTGCTGAGGAGCATTAAGATCAACCCACATCATGTACAACTGATAATTAAAGCTATGCGCTTTAATTGCTAATCGGTGATGACGAACATCACCGATTAAAAGTGCACTATTCAAATTCAACCCCAAGTTTGCGAGCAACATCTACAGCGCTTTTCACGCCGTCTTCGTGAAATCCGTTATACCAATAAGCGCCACAAAAATAACTGTTGTTGGCTCCATCAATAAGCTGTTTTTGTTGCTGAGCAGCAATAGAAGTTTTATTGAATACTGGATGATGATACGTAAATTCTCGGAGTATTTTAGTTTTATCAATTCCCTCGCGGTGATTAAGCGTGACACAAAATTGCGTTTTACTTGTTATGCCTTGCAAAATATTCATTTGATAAGTTACAACAGCAGCTTTATCAAGATTATCGGTAAGTAGATAATTCCAACTTGCCCATGCGGCTTTACGTTTTGGCAGCAAAGCAGTGTCAGTATGCAAAATCACTGAATTTTCAGTGTAGGGAATGGCTGATAAAATTGCTTTTTCATCTGTGCTTGGGTTTTCAAGTAAAGCGAGAGCTTGATCAGAATGACAAGCAAAAATAACTTTATCAAATTGCTCAACGGTACCATTTTTCAATCGGATCAACACCTGCTCCGGGGTGCGAAAAATAGACTGTATATCCGTGTTCAATTTTATTTTATCTTTAAAGCCACTGATCAATGGATTGATATATTCCCTTGAACCACCGGGAATAACATACCACTGCGGACGATTAGTAATATCTAATAAGCCATGATTGAAAAAGAATTTTACAAAAAACTCAACGCCAACATTACTCATTTCTTTAATACTTGTTGACCAGATAGCCGCGCCCATCGGCAAAATATAATGGTAACGAAAAAAATCATTAAAACCGTGTTGGTCGAGCAACTGACCTAGCATCTGCTCACTTTGGTAGTCGTTGTCATGATATAGTTTTTTACACAAGGTGTTAAAACGCACAATATCACTAAGTAACTTCCAAAAACGCGGACGAAATATATTGCGCTTTTGAGCAAACAAACTGGCAAAGGTGTGGCCATTATATTCAAAACCAGTTTGCTGATTATGCACACTAAAACTCATTTCTGTCGGTTGTCGTTCAACGCCGATGCGCTTTAACAGCTTTTCAAAATAAGGGTAAGTGCGATCATTAAAAACAATAAAGCCAGTATCAATAGCACGCTTAACACCATCAACCTGTATATCTATCGTTGCGGTGTGCCCACCAATGTAGTTGTTTTTTTCAAATACCGTAATATCATACTTTTTGTGCAACAAATGCGCGCAGCTTAATCCTGCAATTCCAGAACCTATAATTGCTATTTTTTTCAACGACTTAATCCTTTTGCAAGCATGAGCCAAATTGGCAGCGGCAACATGCGTAAACATTTTAAAATAAGGGTAAAACGATAAGGAAAATGCACCTCTTTGCGGCGCTTAGCGACCCCTTTGATAATATAATTTGCCGCTTTTTCTGCAGTAACTGCCATTGGCATTGGAAAATCGTTTTTTTGAGTCAACGGTGTTTTAACAAAGCCTGGATGCACTAAGGTTACGTCAATATCAGCTAAATCAATGGCTAAACTTTTTGCTAAGTAACTGACCCCAGCTTTTGATGCGCCATATGCTTGTGAGCGCGGTAACGGTAAATAAGTTACGCTTGAACTGACAATCACCAACTGACCACCGGACTTTATCCTCGGTAGTAAAGCCTCAAGACAGTAACCCATCGAAAGCAAATTAGTAGTAACAACGCGGGTAAACAATGCACTGTCAAAATTATGCGCATCATCGATATACTCACAATTGCCAGCATTAAGAATAACGCGATCAAATTGCGTATAAGCAACAGTGCTACTTCGTATTTCTTGTAAATCAGTAGCGTCAAACTGACAACTTTCAATATTCGTTAGTTGCGCAAGTTCGTTTAGTTTTTCTTGGTTACGCCCACAAGCGATCACTGTATCCCCGGCTTGCGCATACAGTTTCGCAAGTTGTTCACCAATACCTGATGTTGCACCTGTTATAAGCGTGATCATTATTCCGCTGCCTTATTATCTATGTATTTAATAATTGAACCGAGAATAGGGATATGTCGATAAAGTAATGCACCAGCATCAAAGTAGTCTTTATGAAGGCTGATTTTGTCACCAGTAAATGTTAACTTGCTATGGCCTGCTACGGCTATTTGCTGGCCATTACTAAGCTTTGGATGGCGATAATACATAGTCCAGTAAACAAAAGCATTATCGCCTACACTAACAGCATCACTGATATCAAACGTGCATTCAATAACATTACTATAAAGTTTAGCAAAATATTGATGTAAGTCAGCTAAACCATCGACTTCATGCAATGGATCAGAAAAGTGAATGTCTGCAGCATAAATATCACTCAGTAAATGTAGATTTTCTTTACTTAGCTTTTGGTATATCGCGATAAATTTATCTGTTCTGTGGTTGCTCATATCATACCTTAAATGCATCAAGCGCTCGTAAGCGAGCCGTTTTATGATCAACGATTGCTGGCCAATAAACTGCTTTTGCTTTGCCGCTTTTCGCTAAATATTCATGTGGAAAATGAATTTGCTTATTCGGCACATTTTCCAACTCCGGTATATATTTACGAATAAAATCACCATCAGGATCAAATCGCTCACTTTGAGTAATCGGGTTGAATATTCTAAAGTATGGCTGGGCATCGCACCCGGTACTTGCAGCCCATTGCCAACCGCCGTTGTTAGACGCTAAATCGCCATCGATCAAATGCTGCATAAAGAAACGTTCACCTTTACGCCAATCAATTAACAAGTGTTTGGTAAGAAAACTGGCAACTACCATTCGTAAGCGATTATGCATCCAGCCAGTTTGAATAAGCTGTCTCATAGCGGCATCAACAAGCGGGTAGCCTGTTTTACCTTCACACCAAGCAGTGAAATCAGCCTCATCAGGTCGCCACTTTACTGGGTCATATTTCTCATTAAAATTGTTATATTTATTAAGTTTTGGATAAGCCACAATTAAATGACGATAAAACTCACGCCACACTAACTCGTTGACCCAAGTAAATAAATTGCTTTTAGAGCTACTTAAAACATCGACATATTGTTGCTGTACAAGAGCAATTAATTGCTCAACGCTGACAATGCCTAAAGCTAAATACGGACTTAAGCCTGATGTGCCTTTAATACTTGGAATATCTCGCTGATCTTTATAACTGAGTAATTTATCGCTGATAAAGCGGGCACAGATTTGACTTAATGACGCATCATCAACTGGCCACTTATGTGAGGAATCATCACCGGTAAGTAACGCTGAACCTTGCCAAGGTATTGGGCTAAACATTGTCGGGGGGGCTTGAAAATAAAAATGAGTATCTTGATATTGCTTTAGCCAGGCATTTTTAAAAGGGGTGAACACCTTAAACATCTCACCACTTTGATTCAGTACCGTTCCAGGCGGTGCAACCACGTCACCATCAAACAAGGTGACTGATACTTTAAGTTCATCAGTATGATGTAAAAATGCGTTATCGCGCTCAACTTCATTAATTTCATATTCTTTATTGGCAAATAACTGCGTTACTGAATGTCGCTGGCAGAATTCGCTTAACTGCTGCACACATCCTGCGTAATTACCCGCTTCAATGATATGCAAGGTGATGCCATTATCAGCTAGTAACTGACCTAAGAAGTTTAACCTTCGTTTTAGCAAATCAATTTGTATTGAAGCAACACCATGGCGTTGCCATTGTTGCTCAGTGATAAAAAATATAGCGTCTTTACAACCATTGTCGATTGCTTGATAAAGGGCATGATTATTAAAAAGGCGCAAATCGCGCCTAAACCAAAATACAGTGTTCATTAAATTCCGTAGCGTAATTTAAGTTCGTGAGGATAAGGGTTGAAGTAAACTTGCTTTGCTAAGTATTCGTTTGGATGTACTTTCAAATGATGTTTTAAGAGTGTCAGCGGTACATACAGCGGCACTAAACCTGAGCGATACTCATCAATTGCATCTCGTAACTCTTCTTTTTCAATTTTGGATAAATGTTTTTTAAAGTAGCCTTGTAAGTGCATTAAAGTATTGCTGTTATTTTTGCGTGAGGCAGGTCTTTTCAGCGCTGCCATTAAACCTGCAATATAATCGTCAGCAAGCTGCTCAAAATCATCGCCAACATAGGTGCCCAGTAAATTACCAAGATCTTTATATGCCTGATAATTGTGAGCCATTAACAAATACTTATATTGCGCATGAAACTGCGTTAACCTATGCAGGGTTGCTGGTTGTTGACGCAATAATTGCCAGTTTTTATAAGTAAACACTCGCATTACAAAGTTTTCACGCAAGTGCATATCATTTAAACGACCATTTTCTTCACACGGTAACAATGGGTTGTGAGCCATAATTTGCGCAGCAAAAAAGCCCACGCCTTCAGATGTATTACCGGTGCCTGCTTCATTGTATATTTTGATCCGTTCCATGCCGCAGCTTGGACTTTTAGCACAAAAAACAAAGCCGCTTAATTGTGCAGCCTGCTCTGTGGCAACTTTTTTACCATATTCTGTCAATTGTGGGCCAACATCACCACTGCCGTCAGGACGGCACACTTTAATAGTTGTGCCTACTTTAACTTGTCTAATTGTCGGTCTTGGGATCGGTAAACCTACCGCCACTTCGGGACAAAAGCGTTTATATTCAACGTGTTTTGCGAATTCATCCATGCAAAAATTTGATTTTTTATGGCCACTATCAAACCGAACTTTCTCACCTGCAAGGCATGCACTGATGCCTATTTGAATAGTCGATTGCTGCATATACACTCCTAGTAAATCAAATTGCCAATTGGATTGAGTAACTTACTCAGTCCTTTATTAAAGTGTAGAGCACTACTGACTACTGTGTAACATAAACAGCCTTTTTCTGTGATCGGAGTGTGTTGATGACGACCATCGAGCCACATAAAGTCGCCAGGCACATAATGATCGTCTTCATCACTAAACTCACCATCGAGTAATAAAGTCAGTTCAAAACCAGTGTGGGTATGTTCAGGGATTTCCCCACCAGCATCTATGTGTAGCAAACTCGAACGTAGCGCACCATCATCGAGAGCGATACGAGAACGTGATAACTTACCCATTTGCATAAACTTACCATGTGAAATACGGGCAAGAGCACGGGGCAATTGATAATTTTGCTGATTGACAAGGATAGTTTGTGGCGTCACTTTATATACATCATCAACACTATCGTCAGCGGTAATTGCATCAAGTAATGATAGTTCATCAATAGCTAAATCTGTAGTTTGCAGTTGTTCATTATGATGCGCAAACACATCTACAGCATTTTTCGCTTCAATGCGTTGCACTTTATCTTTACAGCAACTACACATGTCAAGATGAATAGCGACAGCAACACTGATACTCGCCGGTAATGACGCATTACAATACTGCGCTAATAGCGCATCACTTGGGTGATGTTTAATCATTGCGGTCTCCCATTTCATTGCGTAATTTTTGTAACGCTAAACGTAAACGTGACTTCACAGTACCAATTGGAATATTCAATTGATCTGCAAGTTGCTCTTGTGACATATCTTGAAAATAAACGCCTTTAACAACATCGCGTTGAGCTTGAGGTAATTTATCGAGGTAATTTTTGATTTGCTGGTTTTCAAGATGATCACTAAATTCATGGTCGGCATTATCATGTTGCTCAACTAGCGGCCAAATATCTTCGCTAATATTGTCTTCTTTGTTACTTTTCATTTTTCTGAGCATATCAAATGATGCGTTACGCATTACGGTATATACCCACGTTGTAGCTGCACCTTTATCATTATTATAAAGATGTGCTTTTCGCCACACTGAGGTAAGGGTGTCTTGCACTAATTCCATCGCTTGCGCTTCTGAATTAAATTGCTTAATACCGAAGCGTTTTATTTTCGGTGAAAAGTACGCAAATAAATAAGCAAAAGCCTGTTTATCACGATTAGCTGCAACCGCAGATAATGCATCTGCAAGTTCTTTGCTTGGCGTTTGTGGCATGGCAATGTAATTACCTGTGTTAGGTTCACAACGTGTTGAAAGTTGTTGACTTACCATCATAATATTCCTATTAGTGTTCTTGCATATGCAATACGCAAAGCAACTAAAATAAGATCATATTAATTAGGAAAATTCGTTATTAATCACAGTATGAAGGAAAGAGTGGATATTCGCAAAGTCCGATTTAAAGGCAAGCTGTTGTTTTTTATCAATTGAAATAGGTAATAATTCAAGCCATCTTGCAAGCACCCAGTTCAGATCATCAAAGTGTGTCTGGCGGTATAAATCGGTTAACTCTAGATTAGCAGCAAACAACTGCTCTAGTGCCGATACTAAATATGAATCATCGCGCTCTAAGTTGTGAGGTTGTTCAAACCAAAGAGATGTTTTAGGTGCAGATAGCTGACCGAAACGCAGTTGCTGTTTATCTTGAGTTATATCAGTTAACTCAACCACAGATTTGGCCACCACATCAATTAATAGTTGTCCTTGTTGATCTTGTGAAAAGTCAATAATATCAACTAAGCATCCATACTTAGGAACGTTGAGATAACTATCAACATCGTACTGGCAAAGTACGAAACCATGATCATTTTTAAGTGATTCTTTAACCATATCAAGATAGCGAGGTTCGAAGATACGTAACCGCGTATACCCGCTTGGTAGAATAAATACCGGTAATGGAAAGATTGCACGTTTCATAAGGCTTACTACATCAGTTTAACTATGCATTACGTTACGTGCACCGCAGCAAATAAGATCAACGTTACTGATTATTACTTATCGCTATCCCCTTAGCCTATGTTTAACCACTGCCCTACGTTGCGTAATAATTCAACTGAGGCATACACACTTAATAAGCTCACTACAGGTGCTAACATTAAAGCTAATAATCCTAATTCGCTGCTCATTGCCTTAATCCTCAACTTTTACTGCATTGCTAGTTGCAACGAGTTGTGATGTATTTTCCGCAACTTTAGCTGATTGCTCACTATGCTGTGAAAGCAGTTCAGTTAACATTTTTTGCGAATCACTAAACAATGACTGTTTTAATTTGCTTTGTAATTCATCACTCGTACTTTCAATATAATGTGCAATGCTGTTTGATAGCGTTTGAGTGATATCTAATTGACCGTCATTTGCACTTGCTTGTGTAGAACCAACAACCAAAAGTGCTGCAACAGATAGTTTAATAATGCTTTTCATGATGGTATTCCCTATTGTGTTATTAAGTTAGTCGCTATTACTTAATCAAAGGTTGTGCCAACCACGAAATAAATTTTAACCAATTGTTTTTTATGCACTTTAAATCACATAAGTGCATAACCTTTTGATGATGTGAATTTTAAAACCATTCAAAGTGGTTAAAAATACTAAAATATAGTCAATAAATAAGCATTGAAAGTTTCAGCGTACACTTGTACACTCAAACCCATATTAATGTTTTACGATGAGTATGTGATGTCGGTTGAACCCGCTTATTCTAAAAAAGAAGAGCAACTTAATAGCTTGTCTCACGGCGCAGGCGTTGTATTTTCACTGTTTGTATTGTGGGAGCTTACCGGCAAGATACACACGATTGAAGCAACGGTCAGTGCAATTATTTATGGCGGTAGTTTATTGTTGCTGTTTTTATCATCTACGCTTTATCACAGCAGTAGCAGCATAGGTGCGCGGGCTTTTTATAAAAAATGTGACCACTGTGCTATTTATATTTTGATTGCAGGCACTTACACCCCTTTTTTAGTACTCTCATTAACCGGAATTTGGTCGATTTTAACGCTGGTATTTATATGGTCTTTAGCACTTAGCGGAGTGTGCTATAAATTAATGGTGAAAAAACAAAACAAAAAGGTGTCTTTATCAACATATTTATTAATGGGTTGGTTTGCAGTTGCAATTGTCTACCCGCTTTATTTAAATGTGCCAGTAAATGCACTATGGTGGTTACTCAGTGGAGGGATTTTGTATAGTCTCGGCACACTCTTTTATAGTGCTAAAAGTCGTCAATATAGCCACGCACTTTGGCATGTATTTGTGATTGCAGGCTGTGTTTGTCACTATATTGCAATCAGCCGCTATATTATTACGGTCGGTTAAATTTTTTAATTAGTCCCACTGAAATTGACGCATATTAACACGACCATTTTTAAAAATTACGCCTTCACTTTGCAGTAATTGATATTGCTTTTGGTACTGCGCTGTCCCTTCAGGAAAAGAAATTTTACCTTGGCTGTTGATCACTCTATGCCAAGGTATGCTTGAATCTTTTGGCATTAACTTTAATAGCCGCCCTACTAGCCGAGCATTATTTAGCAATCCTGCCATTGCCGCTACTTGTCCATAACTAGCTACTTTTCCTGGCGGTATATTCGCCATCACAGTATAAATTTTGTCTTCTTTACTGGCTTGCATTTACGACCCTAAAAACGTTTTACTTAACTGCTTAAAATCTTGCCACACGGCTCTTGCCACGGGTCCATGATGAGTGGCATTTTGTCGGAATACTCTGATCTGTGCGCTAAACGTATTTTCTCTGTCTAGTATTTTAATTTGTTGTAATACACCACTTTCAAGTTCATTTTGACAATGCGCTAAACTCATCATTGCCCAGCCAGCTCCCGATAATAAAAACGATTTTAAAGTTGATATATCATCAATTTTCATCATGGTAGAGCCTTTTGAATACGATAAACGATCAGAGTCAAAACTCATATCACTTTCAAACATCGCTAAACAAGGAAAGTTCTGTAATTGTTGATAAGTTACTTTATCTGGCACTAATCCTGTCACACTAACAATACCAATATCGAGCTTGCCAATCGGTAAACTTTCTAAATCGCCTGTAGCATGAAACAAATCAAACCACGGACCAATCCCTAAGTCTGCTTGTCCTTTATTAACTTGCTCAAGAGAAACAAAGCGTTTTCCGCTGGTTACACTAAACTCGGTGCTGGTATGTTTAACAAAAGCATTGCAAATAATATCGTTATACAGTGCTTGGTGACATAACTGCTCATAACAAATTTTGTAATTTGCTTCATTACCAAGTGCAAGTTCACTGGCCAGTTGTGCTAAATGTGCCTGAGCATCTAATAATAATGCTGCTTCGCGATGATAAATACGACCCTTTTCAGTTAATTGCAATCGATAATGGCTACGATCTAATAATTCAAAACCAAGCTCAGCTTCAAGTTTCTTAATAGCTAACGTTAAAGCTGGTTGCGATTTATACAGTGCTGAAGCAGCTTGCGACAAGCTTTGAGTGCGAACAATGGCATCAAGCATTTTTAACTGCACTAAGTTCATAATGGTCCAACTTAAGATTATAAATTTTATTTATGATCTTTTTAAAATTTAATAATTTTTATTTTATATGTTCGCGGCGTATGCTGCACCTAATTTATGTTTTCATAGCCACGGAGAAGACCATGAAACTGTCGCCAGTTTTAATTATATCAACATTAATACTGAGTTTAGTCGCCTGTAAAGAGTCAAATACCGACACTCACGTCGAACAAGCTATTCGTCCAGTAAAACTATTTGAAATTGATACTAACTCAGATCAGACAATACGCAGTTTTCCGGCAGAAGTAGTGGCAAATCAAGGCTCTTATTTGGCGTTTAGAGTTAACGGTGAGTTATTAGAGTTCCCGGCATTGGCGGGTCAACATGTTGAAAAAGATCAACTCCTTGCCAAGTTAGACCCTGAAGATTTTCAACTGCAATATGATGAGCGAAAAGCACGTTTTGAATTGGCGCACTCGCAACTTGAACGCGTACAAAAACTATTTAATAAATCAATTACCAGTCAATCCGAACTTGATCAGGCACTTGCCAATAAACAGGTAGCTGAGTCGGCATTAAAAATTGCAAAAACCAACTTAGATAATAGCGAATTACGTGCCCCTTTTAGCGGCACCGTTTCCAAAGTGTTTGTTAAAAACTTTGAGAATATCCAAGCAAAACAAAACATTCTTCGCTTAGAAACCCGTGATTTAATGGATGTGATCATTCAAGTACCCGAAAAACTAATCGCCCGTATTGATAAAGACATTGACTATCAGCCAAGCGTGGTTTTTGACGGTTTTCCAAATAAATCATATACCTTAATGATTAAAGAATTCGACACCCAAGCAGATCCAGCCACATTAACTTACAAGGTGGTATTTTCATTACCTGTGCCTAAGGATTTTAACCTGTTGGCAGGCATGACCGGCAGTGTAGATATTGATCTAAGTAAAGTTACTCACTCGCAATCACACTATATTTTACTCCCTGTTGAAGCGGTGTTCTCTGAACCAACACAGCCTACTAATAACAGCTATGTCTGGCTATACGATCCACAGACTGGCAAGGTGAAAAAGCAAGCTGTTGAAGTTGGCCAATTACATCGACGTGGTATTGAAGTGCTTGCTGGTTTAGAGCAAGGTCAAACTGTGGTCGCGGCTGGTGTTCACTACCTTAAAGAAGGCATGCAAGTACGTCCGTGGCAAAAAGAGCGAGGCTTATAAAATGAGCATTGCTGAACTTGCCATAAAACAAAAGGTCGTCAGTTGGATGTGCGCGCTATTACTATTAATCGGTGGCGTAGTATCTTATTTAGGACTTGGTCAGCTTGAGGACCCTGAATTTACAATAAAAAAAGCCATGGTGATCACCTTATATCCTGGCGCTTCACCACAACAGGTAGAAGATGAAGTTACTTTTCCGATTGAAAATGCAATTCAACAATTGCCGTATGTGGATTACGTAACCAGCATTTCATCTCCAGGGAAATCACAAATTACCGTTGAAATGAAAAGCAACTATCGCAAACAAGACTTACGACAAATTTGGGATGAGCTACGGCGCAAGATTAACGATAACGCTTCATCACTGCCAAGTGGTGTATACCCAAGTACCATTTTAGATGATTTTGGCGACGTATACGGCGTAATGTATGCCGTCACTGGCGATGGTTACTCTTATGACGAACTAAAAAACTATGTTGATTACTTAAAGCGCGAACTGGTACTCGTTGACGGCGTAGGTAAAGTGACCGTCAGTGGTGAACAACAAGCACAGGTGATGGTTGAAATATCGACGCGTAAGCTGGCGCAGCTTGGTATTGCACCAACTAGAATATATCAATTATTGCAATCACAAAATACCGTATCGAATGCAGGTAAAATACGCGTAGGCGATGAATCAATTAGACTGCACCCAACAGGCGAATTCAAAGACGTAAAAGAGCTCGAAAATCTACTGATCTCAAAACCAGGTGAAAATGAACTGATTTACCTCGGTGACGTTGCAACGGTGTTTCGTGAATACGCCGAAGTACCTAATAATGTAATCCGTTTTAACCAGCAGCAAGCCTTGCTCGTTGGCGTATCGTTTAGCAGTGGTGTAAACGTTGTGGATATAGGCGATAACATTAAAGCGCATTTAGCATCGCTTGAATATCAGCGCCCCCATGGCATGGAAATAAATACCGTTTATAACCAACCTGTTGAAGTCGAAAAATCAGTCAATGGCTTTATCATCAGCTTACTCGAAGCTGTCGCTATCGTTATTGTTGTCCTGCTTGTCTTTATGGGCTTTAAAAGTGGCGTACTGATCGGGGCAATTTTATTGCTGACCGTATTAGGTACATTCATTTTCATGAAACTGTTTGCGATTGATTTACAACGTATCTCTTTAGGTGCACTGATCATTGCATTAGGAATGTTGGTTGATAACGCCATCGTAGTCACCGAAGGGATTTTAATAAACCTAAAGCGAGGGCAAACAAAGATAACAGCAGCGGCTAATATAGTGGAGCAAACAAAGTGGCCTTTACTTGGCGCAACCGTGATTGCGATTACTGCATTTGCGCCAATTGGCTTAAGCTCTGACGCTAGTGGGGAATTTGCCGGCAGCTTATTTTGGGTATTATTTATCTCATTATTACTAAGCTGGATCACTGCCATCACCTTAACTCCTTTCTTTGCTGACTTAATGTTCAAAGAAACAGAGCTCAAGCAGCAAAGCCATGATGAAGATCCATATCAAGGTGTGATCTTTAATCTATATAAAAGTTTATTAAGCACCTCGATGCGTTTTCGTAAAACCACTTTATTGTTGATGGTCGTTTTATTAGCTAGCTCTGTTTTTGGCTTTAAGTTTATTAAACAAGCGTTTTTTCCAGCTTCTAACACGCCAATGTTTTACGTAGATTATTGGCATACCCAAGGGGCTGATATTCATGCCACTTTAGATGGCGTCGCCAAACTCGAAGCATTCTTACAAAAAGATGAGCTGGTCGAAGAAGTAACATCAACGATAGGCCAAGGCGCACCACGGTTTATGTTGACCTACGCACCTGAAAAATCATACCCAGCTTATGGTCAATTAATTATCCGTGTAAAAGACCGCGAAGCAGTGGCGACGATGATTGCAAAAGTTCGCGACTATGAATACAACCATGTATTTGATGCCAAGCTTAAAATAAAACGTATGGAAATAGGCCCTTCTACTGATGCTAAAATAGAAGCGCGTTTTTCGGGGGCTGATCCAGTAGTGCTTCGCCAATTAGCTAAACAAGCAAAAGAAGTGCTAGCAAAAGATGCCGGTGCTTATAATATTCGTGATGATTGGCGTGAACGCTCAAAACTCATTCGCCCGCAACTTAACGAACAAAAAGCGCGGCGTCTGGGTATCGCTAAAACAGACTTGGACCAACTATTATTAACCAGTTTTTCCGGTAAAAAAGTCGGCATTTACAAAGATGGTACTCAACAGATCCCCATTATTGCCCGCTCACCGGCACAAGAGCGTCTTAATGTTGAAAGCCTCCGTGACCTACAAATATACAGCCCAGTATTAGGCGTATTCGTGCCAGTTACTCAAGTGGTGGATGAGTTTGTTGTACAGTGGGAAGACAGCCTAATAATGCGCCGCGATCGCAAACGTACTATTACAGTAATGGCCGATCATGACGTAATAGGCGATGAAACACCCGCTAAACTATTTTCAAGAGTCAGGCCAGGTATTGAAGCAATTAAACTCCCTAATGGCTATGAATTACAATGGGGCGGTGAGTTTGAATCATCAACAAAGGCAAAAAAAGCTATTTTTGGCTCGTTACCTTTGGGCTATTTAGCGATGTTTGCAGTCACTGTGTTGCTATTTAACTCAGTAAAAAAACCTCTGGTTATTTGGGCCACAGTACCTTTAGCAATCATCGGTGTCAGCGCCGGCTTGCTAGTGATGAACGCCGCATTTAGTTTTATGGCGCTACTTGGGTTATTAAGCTTAAGCGGTATGTTGATTAAAAATGGCATTGTGTTGGTAGATCAGATCAACCTTGAGCTCAGTGAAGGCAAAGAGCCTTATCAAGCAGTATTTGATTCCGGTGTAAGCCGTGTGCGCCCCGTTGCGATGGCAGCAATCACCACCATTTTAGGAATGATCCCATTATTATTTGATGTGTTCTTCCAATCAATGGCGGTGACGATTATGTTTGGTTTAGGCTTTGCAACCGTGCTGACATTAATCGTAGTGCCGGTGCTCTATACCGTGCTATTTAAAATTGAGGTGCCAAAAGCAAAATAACTGAGGTTTAAATAAAACCAGGAGCACAATTTATGTTGTTCCTGGTTTTACAATTTGATCTTATTTTTTAAGGCTTAATGTGCCTGTGCGAGTGGTGCTATTTCTTCTTGCAGGTTTGGCGTTAGTTTGGTCATTTTTAGAATCAAAACGGCCTTGTTTGACATGCTTAGCAAAATCACGCTTTTTATCGTTATCTTTGTAAGGCGTGCGTGCTTGTTTAGGCTTGCTGATATTCGCAGATTGTTTGTTCTCATCCACTGATAACTCCTCGGTTTTGCCCGAGTCGGCAATCGAGTTATTAATCTCAGCCATTTCTTGCTCAGTTAAATGGCGCCACTGGCCAACATTTAAGCCTTTTAACGTGACATTCATGATACGTACGCGTTTTAAGGTGACCACTTCATAGCCCAAGTACTCACACATACGACGAATTTGACGATTCAAACCTTGCGTTAATACAATAGTAAATTGTTGCGGTCCTGTTTGTGTAACTTTGCATTTTTTCGTGACTGTATCTAAAATTGGTAAACCACCTGCCATCTTATTCACAAACTGACGATTTAATGGCTTGTCGACTGTAACAACATACTCTTTTTCATGATTATTGCCTGCACGAAGGATTTTATTGACGATATCTCCTTCATTTGTCAGGAAAATCAACCCTTCTGATGGGCGATCTAAGCGACCAATTGGAAAAATACGATCTGGGTAGTTAACCGCTTTGACGATATTACTTTGAATTTTACGCTCAGTTGTACAGGTTATACCAACGGGTTTGTTGTAAGCGATGTACGCGCGTTTCGGCACTTTTTTCAGCGGCTTACCATCAATCAGTACCGTGTCAGACAATGCTACTTTGACACCCATTTCCGGTCGAATACCATTGACAGTAACACGACCATCTTCAATATATTTATCCGCTTCGCGTCGTGAACAAAAACCAGTGTCACTAATAAATTTATTTAATCGTTTTAAGTCTGTCATGGGCCAAATTCATATTAATTTTAAAGGCCGATATTGTATACCCAAACCACCTTAAGATGCGAGCTCAGTTGAATTTAAAAGCGATTTAGACAAGGCATAGATTGCAAACAATAGAAGCCACTTGTTAAAATTAATAACGCAGTATAAAGCGCCGTTAAACCAACAATTAGCCTTTTCACAGCAAACATCTAGTCTGTTTGTTTATACTTAAACGATTGCTCTGTTTTACGGTATATGGGTTTGCGATAATTTTAACCTGCAGTGACAGTGAAAAATTACCACACTATTTACAGTAGCTTCAACTCAAGCAGCATTTGCATACTTTCGCCAAATAAATTCCATTGGACCTTGCTTAAAATAACGCGAATAAATCACACTAAAACTAAGTTGAAAAATAACTAAACCACTCACTAATACGTAATATTCTAAATGATTAAAGCTTAGCACCCAGTGCGGATAAAAAACTTTAAACAACAATAACAAGCAAATAGTTTGCATTAGATATAAAGTTAATGCGAGCCTTCCTGCACGCTGCAATGCAATAAAGTGAAAGTCATGTTTTGTCATCAGCATTACCACAAAATGAATAATTAATAGGGCTGTGAATAATGCTGCAAACCAGCTTACGGGTTCTTTTAATGCACTAATAAATAAGCTAGATTGGTATTCAAAACTGATCCTAATCGCACTTAACAGTAGCGCAATTGACAAAACTCTGATTTTGCTTAATTTAGTTAAACCAGTCTCAAACAGTTTATTTTTATAGCCATAAATACCGAATAGCATTAATCCTGCAGCCATCCACAAAGTGATCAGCGGAAGTGCAATGAGCATCACGATAAACATCACACTATTATTGACAAAAATAGTTAATGCCGATCCTCGTGAAGCATTATAACTTGCTAAAAAATCGGCTGAATCTCGATAGATAGTCAGTGTGGGGTCAATTAAGGCTATCAAAAACGTTATCGCTGCGGCTAATGATAGAAATTGCCAACCGCGTTTTAATAACATCTCGTCACTCGCATCAAGGTATTGTATGACCAACCAACCTGCGCATGCATAGATAAACAAAATATCACCAGCCCACAACAAAAAGCCATGTAGTAAACCAAACACGGCCAATACTTTTAAGCGTTTTTGCAATTGCTCAAGCTGCTGGTAACGCTGCCACTGAATATATAAGCCAGCACCAAAGAGTAAGCAAAATAAGCTGCGAAAGCGGCCGTCAATAACACTAAGGCTCACCCATTGAATAACATGATCCGAAAAAGGCGGGGACTGTAATGGTACGTAACCAAATTCAAATAAACCAAAGGAATAGGCATTCATGTACATTAAGCCAAGCACAGCAACACCACGAATAACATCCATATTTTGATTACGCATTATTGGGCTCGACTTATTAGTTGTGCTTATGTATGTTTGACCAGTCTAGCGCATCTCGATAAAACTTCGGCAGTAAATCACTATTTATGTTAATAAATACAACTGCTTGCTCCATAGCCCACCAGCTACCTGATTCATACGCTTTTACTGTTGCAAGGATATAATACAGGGTGTTTTTTTCTTCCATTAGAGCGTCTTTGATTGGTTCTGGAAATGGTAAACGAAGGAGTAATTGCTCCATTGGGCGATCTAATATTGCATCCAACAACGAAAAAAGACCGGTTAAAAAGGCACTATTCGCTTGCGAAGGCGCTATCTTTTTCGCTATCAGCTCACAAAATCGCGCCCGAATGATACACATTTTGATCAATTCGTTAGGTTTCGTTTGTCCAACGTGAGCGGTAATGATCAAACTAACAAACTTCTTTATATGATCATGGCCTAAATAGACTAAAGCCTGTTTGAGTGACTCTATTTCTTTTTGGACAGGAAACACACCGCTGTTGATCAATCTTAATAACTTAAATGCTAACGCTGTATCTAATTGAAACAATCGCGCAATC
Organism: Pseudoalteromonas sp. SR44-5; assembly: GCF_014163675.1. Lineage (NCBI taxonomy): Bacteria > Pseudomonadati > Pseudomonadota > Gammaproteobacteria > Alteromonadales > Pseudoalteromonadaceae > Pseudoalteromonas > Pseudoalteromonas sp. SR44-5. The sequence continues at coordinate 24,150 of NZ_JACJDT010000025.1, read as the reverse complement.
GCATTGATATCAGGATGCTCTTTCATAACTTGTGCATAGATGGTCAATGCTAATGCATAGTTTATATCAATGTCTTTTTGTTGAATGACTACCGGCTTGGCAAAAAAATAACCCTGAAAATAATCAAAGCCCATCTTATGAGCTATTTTAAAATCATCAATAGTTTCGACTTTTTCAGCAAGCAACTTTAGCTTTTTGTATTTTTGCAGCCGTCGAATCATCGGTTCAATTTGCTGCAAAGGAGTTATTTGAATATCAAATTTGATTAATTTAACAAGTTTTAAAAACCTTTCCCACTTAGGCTCATATACAAAATCGTCAAGTGCTAACACAAAGTTTTTATGAAACAGCGCACGACATAGCTGGTAGTTTTCTTCTGTCGGCTCAATTGTTTCGAGCAACTCAAGTACCACATCTTGCGAAGGCAAAAATGCACATAAATCCATTTTTAAAGAATCAGGACCGATATTAATCAGTGCTTTTTTACCAGCAGTAATATGTCGAGTGCCAAAATTAAGCTGATTTTCCATGATCAGTTTTGCTGTTGCGACGCTTTCGTCAATATCTGGAAAACAATTATTGGTACTATTACGAAACAATAATTCATAGGCAACTACATGTTGTTGACGATTGAATATTGCTTGGCGCGCAACAAATACTTGCACTTTTTCACCCTTAAACTCGACTATTGATGGTTAGTTACGAAATAAAACACAATACTAAGTAACTAAATCATAATGTTATTGCAATCCATTATAGCTAGTAAGATGATAAATAGCAGTATTAATTATAAAGTTTACTGATATAGTCCTTTGCTACATAAGACCATGTAAAGCGAGCAGCCTTAGCATTGCTGACAATTTCATCCCATTGTTTGGGTTGTTCTTGTCTCAGAGTAAGAGTATTAGCAAAACACGTTACCAGCGCCTCGCTTTGTGTTTGTAATGTGTCACCACTAAAGCTAAAACCATTTTCCAAATGAGTAATAGTATCTTTTAAACCACCGACTTGATGTACTAAGCAAGGCTGCCCTGCTCGCATAGCAAGCATTTGGCTAATACCACATGGCTCAAAGGAACTAGGCATCAAGAATAAGTCCCCTAACTCATACAGTAATTCGCCAACGCTATTACCATAACCCTTTAAAAATAATAAGTTACTATTTCGTGCCATGGCGGCTGTCATAACATCTTCAAGGGCCGTGTCACCGGAACCTAAAATGATCATACGTCCTTGCTGTTCATTTAACTTTTCACACAATGCATCTAGCACTTGCTGGTTTTCGTAGGGTTGGCGCAGTAACAAAGCTTTTTGATCGGTTAGGCGTCCAACACTGGTGACTAAAGGCCCTTTAACTGGCTGCTCAATGAACTGCTGTAACCGTTGATGAGCTATATAGTAACTGCTTTGCAGGTTAACTTCTTTAACCATCCAAACAAACAATGCCTGCTCTATCTCAAAGTATAATTGTGATAGCGTACTGGTTGACTGTGCGTTGTGCTCAGTGTACTCACAGCCATTTAATATTCCGACGACTTTATTGTTCGCCATCGCATTATTCAAATCGCGCTCTAAGCCTTCACCACCAAAAAAACCATTATGCGGTTCACTGGCTTGCAATACTTCTTGTGCGTAGCTTGGAGATACTAAATGTATCTTATCAACTAAATTGATAGCGCTGCGCATCGGATTAAAGCAATGAGGATAACGCGGATCGCATAATATCTCGCCGTTATAACTTAACGCCGGAAACCATGCTTCTAAACTTGAATCATCTCCTTTGAATGGGCGGATCCCTTGCAGTGCAATATTGTGTACTGTAAATACGCTGCGCAAAGAAGAAAAAGATGCAAACCGATGATCAAACTTTAACAATACCGCCACACACGCGCTGTGCCAATCATGCAAATGCAACACATCAGGACGAGTGATCACACCTTGCAATAGCGCTTCACACACTGCAGCATTAAATAATGCAAACTTAGTGGCATCAGTGGCAAAAGGTCGGTCACCATCATCATTACAGTATACAGCGCCATGGTGCTGACTAAATAACGGATGTGATAGTACTAATTGCCTGACTTGCTGCTGATCAACATATACTTGCCACACTTGAACATCATAGATATATCCGGCAAAGGGCACATGGAGCGTGCCTAATTGCACACGCTCTAACGTGGTAAAACCATAATCTGGAATAACCACATCAACGGTTAAGCCAAGCTCCGCTAATGCTTTGGGACAATCTCGTAGTACATCTGCAACACCACCCACTTTGGCATTTGGTAAAGCGTCATTTTCGGCCGCAACCATTAATACATGCATCTTTTTCTTACTTCCTACAACTGTATGATATTTTAAGCTAATTGTTTACTCTCACGCTCTTGGCGCTCAAGTTTTTTGGAAAGTTCTGTGAGCATTTCACGGGTCACTAACACAATACCCTTTTTAGATACTCTGAAACCATTTTCTTCGTCTGCTTTACGATCAAAACCGATTTCAACACCGGCTGGCACTTCACATCCACGGTCGATAATAGCACGGCGAATACGGCAATTACGTTGAATAATCGCACCTGGTAATATCACCGACTCTTCAATGACGCAGTATGAGCGAATATGTACATTAGAGAATAACAGTGATTTACGAACCACCGAGCCTGAAATAATACAGCCGCCTGATACGGTTGAATCTACAGCCATGCCACGTCTGTCATCATTATCAAAAATAAACTTAGCCGGTGGCAGTTGTTCTTGGTAAGTCCAAATAGGCCAAGTTGGGTCGTATAAATCCAGCTGTGGCTCTGGCATCACCAGTTCCATGTTTGCTTCCCAGAATGAGTCAAGTGTACCCACATCACGCCAATAAGGTTGGCCGTCATGACCTGGCTCTCGAAATGGAAAAGCAAATACATTATGCTCTTCAATAATTGCCGGAATAATATCATGACCAAAATCACGGCCTGAACCTTCGTTTTCTGCGTCTTTTTTTAGTTGTTCAAATAAGAACTCAGTATTAAATACATAATTACCCATTGACGCTAAACAAGTGCCCGGACGACCAGGAATTGAACTTGGCATTTTCGGTTTCTCATCAAAACGACGTACTCGTTTCTCTTCATCTACCGTCATCACACCAAATGTTTCTGCGGCTTCTTCGCAAGGAACTTCAATACAGCACACCGTCATGTCTGCACCTGTTTCAACATGTTTTGCCAATAAGCCGCCGTAATCCATACGGTAAACATGATCGCCAGATAAAATCATTACATACTTAGGTAGCTCATGACGAATAATATCCATATTTTGGAACACCGCATCTGCAGTGCCGCAATACCATTCGTCACCATAACGCTGTGATGCCGGTAATATCTCTACCGATTCACCCAGTTCTTTTTTAAAGTGGCCCCATGCACGGTTGACATGGCGGATCAGCGAGTGCGATTTATACTGTGTGGCAATCCCAACACGACGAATACCTGAATTAATACAGTTTGATAGCGGGAAATCGATAATACGATGTTTGCCACCAAAATAAACTGCCGGTTTGGCCCGCCAGTTTGTTAATTCATGTAAGCGTGAACCTCTGCCCCCTGCTAAAATCAGTGCGTAGGTTTCTCGTGTCAGACTACTTATGTAGCGATTTGCATAACTTGGCATAATTTATCTCCGTATTAATCTTTGCTGTTGCTTACGGCTGTGTCGGCCGAACTAGATGTTGTTAATGCTTCCAAATGCCAAATATCATCACTGTATTGGCTGATCGTTCTATCACTTGAAAAAGTACCACTGGCCGCAGTATTTAAAATACTCATTTGCGTCCAATGCTGTTGATCTTGAAAAGCGTGTTCAACCGCCTTTTGTGCTTGTACAAAACTATCAAAATCGTGGGCAACCAACCAAGGATCATGTGGGCTTTTGATTGCACCAATAATGTCGTCAAATAAACCAGGTTCGAATAAATTAAAGTGCCCACTTTCAAGTAATTGCATAACACTTAGTAAGTCAGGCGTATTATGAATAATGTGTAATGGGTTGTAGCTTTGTTTTATTCCCTCAATTTGTTCCGCTTGTGCGCCGAATAAGAAGAAGTTATCAGCCCCTACTGCATCGCGAATTTCTATATTAGCACCATCTAAAGTGCCAATCGTCAACGCCCCATTCATCATAAACTTCATATTACCGGTACCAGATGCTTCTTTACCTGCGGTTGAAATTTGTTCAGACAAGTCTGTTGCGGGGCAAATCGTTTCCATTGCTGTAACATTATAATTTGGTAAAAATGCCACCCGTAAATAAGGCTGAGCAAGCGGATCTTTGTTGATCACATCTGCAACATTATTAATTAGCTTAATAATGCGCTTAGCCATGTAATACCCCGGTGCAGCTTTTCCTCCTAGTAATACACAGCGTGGCACTAAATTGGCGGTATCGCCACGACGGATCCGGTCATACAAGTTAATTATGTGTAATACATTCAGTAATTGGCGCTTATACTCATGAATTCGTTTAACTTGCACATCAAATAGCATGCTAGTGTCAAATTCAACACCACAACGCTCTTTGACTAAATCAACTAGCCGTTGTTTGTTTTCAAGTTTGACGCTTTGCCATTGTTTATGGAATTTAACATCATCATAATAGCGACGCAGCTGGCTAATTTGCGCAAAATCCCTCACCCAATCTTGACCAATTTTTTCACCAATCAACTGTGTTAGTTTGGGGTTACAATGAGCTATCCACCGCCTTGGCGTTACACCATTAGTTTTATTGTTGAATTTTTCAGGCCACAATTCATAAAAAGTTTTAAACAAACCTTCTTTAAGTAATTCTGTGTGCAATGCTGCTACGCCATTAACTGAAAAACTGCCAACAATGGCTAAATACGCCATTCTTACTTGTGGATCTGAGCCTTCTTCAATTAAAGACAACGCTTGTTGTTTTGCAACATCCCCCGGCCACGCCAACGCAACTTGAGCAAGAAAACGTGCATTTATTTCATAAATTATTTCAAGAATACGCGGTAATAAACGCGCAAATAATGATACAGACCATTTTTCGAGCGCTTCTGGAAGTAACGTATGATTAGTATACGCCATGGTTTTTGTGGTGATCTGCCATGCAGCATCCCAATCCAAGTCATAATCATCAATCAGCAATCGCATTAACTCTGCAACAGCAATACTTGGGTGGGTATCATTAAGTTGAAAAACATGAAAATCAGCAAAATCACTAAACTTTTCACCATGCTGTGATACCCATAGACCAACAATATCTTGTAAGCTCGCCGACGATAAAAAGTATTGCTGCCTTAAACGTAGCTCTTTACCATTTTCGCTGCTGTCATTAGGATAAAGTACCATGGTGATTTGTTCGGCAAGGTTTTTATGCGCGACGGCTTCTGAGTAACTACCGGCGTTAAACTCACCTAAATCAAACTCATCAGTGGCTTCTGATTTCCAGAGTCTGAGGGTGTTAACTATGTCATTTTTATAACCTGGGATCGGCACATCATAAGGGACAGCTAATACATCTTCAGTGTCTAACCATTGTCGATGAATGCGTCCGTTCTTATCAGTATAACTTTCAACATGGCCAAAAAACTTAACCCGCTTGGCTTGCTCTGGTGCGCTCAGCTCCCATGGATGCCCTTCACGTAACCAATTATCAGGCTGCTCTATTTGATGGCCATTTTCAATTGACTGGTTAAACATGCCGTATTCATAACGAATACCATAACCGGTTACAGGTAATGCTAAACTCGCACAACTATCTAGAAAACACGCAGCTAAGCGGCCTAAACCACCATTACCTAACCCAGCGTCATGCTCTGCTTGCGCAACATGTTCAATGTGAGCGCAATAATTATTAAGTGCAAGTTTGACTTGCTCTTCTAAATCTAAATTTAAAATGGCATTACCTAGTGCTCGGCCCATTAAAAACTCAAGTGATATATAAGCCGTTTTTCGACGCTTTTCACTGTGCATTTGCTGTTTTGTTGCTCGACAACGAGCGACTAATCGATCACGAATTGTCAACGCTAGTGCGTTATACAAATACAGTTGAGACTTTCCGACCTTATCGCGCCCAAGGGTATAATAGAAATGGCGTGATAAATCATCTTCAAGGGTACTTTCATCTATTAAAGGGGCATCTTGCCAACCTTTAGCAACACATATTTGTTCACCATTATTCGCCATTACATTCGTCCTCTAAATTGGCTGTAAAAACCCAACTGCTTTGTGCAGCAACCTCAAACTTTTCTGTATTTTTAACCATTGCTTGATCAACACTTGAAATCGCTAAACGCCATACCGATAAATCGTGATTCGCGGGTAATTGACATTTAACAGCCACATTACTGGCATTCAAAATAATGAGTAATGCCGTATTTAGTTGTGTATCTTTTAAGCTGTACATCAAAAACTGTTTTGAACCATCATGCCAGTCACTTTCTTGCATGGCTTGGCTTTGCTCAGTATACCAATCAACACTAAATCGCTTATCGCTATCGTGTAAAAATACACTGTGTTTAAACACACAGTGTTGCTTTCGTAAGGTCAATACATCGTCAATAAAACGAATGAGGCTGTGGCTACGCTGCGAGTCTTTCCATGCCAGCCAACTAGTGCGGTTATTTTGACAATAAGCATTGTTATTCCCTCCTTGCGAGTGGCCCATTTCACTGCCTGATGACAGCATAGGCACCCCTTTGGAAAGTAGTAAGGTAAGTAAAAAGTTTTTTTTTTGTTGTAACCGCATGGAGGTAACTTTTAAATCATCAGTAAAGCCTTCAACACCGCAATTAAACGAATAATTAGCACTGTGCCCATCGCGGTTTTGTTCACCATTTGCTTCGTTATGCTTTTGTTCGTAACTCACTAAATCGGTTAAAGTAAAGCCATCATGACTGGTTATAAAATTAATACTATTTAATGGCCCACGGTGATTATGATCAAACAAATCAAAAGAGCCATGTAAACGTTTTGCAAGATCAGCCAGCATATTGTGCTGCCCTTGCCAAAAGCGCCTAACAACATCACGGTATTTATCATTCCACTCACGCCAAGGCGCAGGAAATGCTCCCAATTGATAACCACCAGGGCCTATGTCCCAAGGCTCAGCAATTAATTTCACTTGGCTTAACACTGGATCTTGATTGATTGCTTGTAAAAAACTATGGGTTTGGCTAAAGCCATGCGGCGTCCGTCCAAGAATAGTTGCTAAATCAAACCTAAAACCATCAACACCCATTATTTCTACCCAATAACGTAAGCTATCGAGTACCATTTTCAAGCTAAATGGGTCGTCTATATTTAAGGTATTACCACACCCAGTGTCATTGATATAAACTTCAGGGTTATCGTTAACACTACGGTAATAACCAGGGTTATTTAGGCCGCGCCAAGATAACAAAGGACCGTCGCTACCAGCCTCTGCGGTGTGGTTGTAAACCACATCTAAAATCACTTCAATACCCGCTTGATGAAGTTTAGTAACCATTTGTTGAAATTCACCAATTTCATCAGTTACTAAGTAATCTTTATTTGGTGTAAAAAAATTTAATGTATTGTAACCCCAGTAGTTTTGCAGGCCTTTGGCGGTTAAAAACTGTTCGCTAATAAAGCTATGTACCGGTAACAATTCTAAAGTGGTTACGCCAAGTGTACGTAAATGCTCTATAAAACTGGGATGGCTCAAGCCCAAATAGGTACCTTGTAGCTGACTTGGAATAGAGGGATGTCGTGCTGTGGCGCCTTTAACGTGACATTCATAAATAACCGTTTCTCCCCAACTATGGCCCGGTTTTTTACCTTGATAAGGCTGCAGCTGTGTGACTTTAGATTTAGGGATATCAATGGCGTTGTTTACCGTACTCAAAGTACCTTTAGGCATTTGCCCATAGTGGCGTTCACTCCAGGTAAACTCACCAAATAAATCTTTTGCATAGGGGTCAATTAACAATTTTTGGCTATTAAAAAACAATCCTTTTTTAGGTTGATATTCACCTTCTGCGCGATAACCATATAAAGTGCCCATAGCCAGTGGGGTTATATGTAAACTCCATATCCCCCCTTCATTATTATTCATTGCTAACTTTAAAACTTCGGTATGACCACTGGCATCAAATAAACACACATACAACTGTTTAGCCAATGGCGCATAAACAGCAAAATTTACACCGTTTGTTAATACACTGGCTCCCAGCGGAAAAGTTTGCCCTTTATTTAATTCAATCGATAAACTCATCAGCCACCCTTCTTAAATAAACCGTCGCAAGCGCTGGCAGTGAGAGTTTAATGCTATGTTGATGCCCGTGGCATGGAGTTGCTGTACTGGTAGTTTTAGCTGATTGCCCACACACTTGTACTCCAGAGCCAAATAGCTGTTCGTCATCGGTATTTAAAATGACTTCAAATTCACCTGAGCTTGGTACACCAATACAATAATCATGATAAACCGTTGGTGTGAGGTTACTTACCACAACCACGTAATTACTGGCTTTCTTAGCAAAGCGAATAAAACTAAAAATACTTTGTTGAGCATTTTGATTATCGATCCAGCTAAAACCTGACGGATCAGTATCTAGCTGATGTAAAGCTGGAACATCGCGATATACTTTATTGAGCTGCGCGATAGTTCGTTGTACACCTTGATGCGATAGATGCTCAAGTAAATGCCAATCAATTGATTGATCATGATTCCACTCGCTACGCTGGGCAATCTCACCGCCCATGAACAGTAATTTTTTGCCTGGATGCGCCCACATAAATGCATAATACGCGCGTAAATTTGCAAATTTTTGCCAATCATCACCAGGCATTTTTTCAATTAATGAGCCTTTACCGTGCACCACTTCATCATGGCTTAAAGGTAAAATATAATTTTCACTATAGGCATACACCATCGAAAAAGTTAATTCGTGATGATGATGTTGGCGATATAAAGGATCGCGTTGCATATAGTGAAGGCTGTCGTTCATCCAGCCCATATTCCACTTGTAACCAAACCCTAAGCCATCATGATTCACCTGACGGGTAACACCAGGCCATGCCGTTGACTCTTCAGCTACCATCATAATGCCGGGGTTATTAGCATAACAACGTAAGTTAACTTGTTTTAAACACTCAATAGCACCAAGATTCTCACGTCCGCCAAACTTATTCGGGATCCACTGTCCATCTTCACGACTGTAATCAAGGTATAGCATTGAGGCAACAGCATCGACACGTAATCCATCAATGGCAAATTCTTCTAACCAATACATTGCATTAGCAACTAAAAAGCTGCGGACCTCTGGGCGATCATAGTTGTAGATATAGGTATTCCAATCTGGATGGAAACCTTGACGCACATCGGCATGTTCAAATAAATGTGTGCCATCAAAACGATGCAAGCCATGCGGATCACTTGGGAAGTGGCCTGGAACCCAATCAATGAGTAAACCAATGTTAGCTTGGTGGCATTGCTCTACAAAATAACGAAAATCATCCAAACCGCCAAACCGACTCGTTGGTGCAAATAAGCCAACTGGCTGATACCCCCAAGAACCATCAAATGGAAATTCACTGATCGGCATAAGTTGGATATGCGTAAAGCCTTGCTCAGTGACATAATTAATTAACCGCTGTGCTAATTCTTGATAAGTTAAATAACGATCTCCCTCTTCTCGCTGCCAAGAACCTAAATGCACTTCATAAATAGAGATAGGTGCATCAATCGCGTTGCGTTTAACACGCTGACGTTGCATTTTATCAGTTAGTTTAATTGCTGTGGGCCGAGTTTGAAGTACTGAAGCAGTGCCTGGTGCTTGCTGCATTTTAAATGCAAATGGATCAGCCTTTTCGAGCACTTCGCCACTGAGAGTTGTTATAGAGAACTTATAACACTGACCTTCACTGAGCTCTGGAATAAATAAATCCCAGACTCCAGACGCAGGGTTAAAACGCATAAAGTGTTGGCTTTGCTGCCAGTGATTAAATTCGCCAATAACTGAAACACTGCTAGCATTAGGTGCCCAAACACTAAAACGCACACCTGCAACACCTTTAAAATCAATAAAGTGGGCACCAAGATGGCGATATGCATGCTCTAATGTGCCTTCATTAAATAAGTACATTGCACTATCATCTAGGCTGCTATCAAAACTATACACATCTTCACAAATAACCTGACAATCGCTGTAATCTACCACTAGCTGATAAGCTGAAATATCTTGATTACTAAGCTGTGCTATAAATAAATCTGAATCACCATAGCGTATGCTAACAATCATTTGCTGAGGCAGTTTAATCGTTAATTTTGTTGCCCCGGGCATATAACAGCGTATTTCACTGTGCGTGTCAGTAATTGCATGTACGCCTAAAAAACTAAACGGATCTTTAAAACAGCCGCGCTTTAAAGCATTAACTTGTTGATCATAGTGCTGTGACTTTGCGGTTTTACGAACAATACTGTTCATTTAATTAGTCCTTATGGAATTAATAGCACTGAGAAATGCACTGTGACGAGTTAATATTTGTTCACTTGAATGCGTTAATACCCGACGCCAATTAGGGTATTCTTGATCCGTTCCAGGAATGTTTACAGGTAATGTTTGCTCATCTAAATCATCGAGCTGAATAGTAAATAACCGCGCTGGTGCAGCGGCCAAGCCTAAGGTCAGCGCCTGATAAACATCACTTGCTGTACTGTCCACAAACAAGGAGTGCTCTGCACATCCTGACAGAAAACGCAGTAGTCGTTGTTTTTCAATTTCTCGGTCTGCATGCAGTTGAGTTAACTGTTGTTCATCAATTAATTGATATTTTAATTTCAAAGTAAGATCAAGCCCCTGCCACCAACCAAAGAAAGGCGGTACATCATGGTTTGCAACCATTAACAATGATTGTGGCGCAAATGACTGAGCCGCTAAAAATTCACCTTGATAATCTTTTTCAAAATAGAATAAGCTATTTGAAAATATTGCTTTATCTGCAAGTGCAGCTTTCACCTCTGGTGGAACAACCCCAAGATCTTCACCAATGACAATACATTGATTCAAATGGGATTCTATTGTCAGTACCGCTAATAAATGCTCAAATGGATAATACACATAGCAACCATCTTGTTGCTGTTGATGCTCAAAACACCACCATAAACGGCGGATAGCCATAACATGGTCAATACGTAAGCCACCAACGTTTTCCATATTGGCACGGATCAATTCTCGGTAGTAGCTAAAATTATTATCGCTGAGCTTAATCGGATTCAATGCTGGCAATCCCCAGTTCTGGCCATGCTCTGCCCATGGATCAGGCGGTGCACCTACATAAGCAGAATCGGTAAACAACGATTGTTGATTGAGAAACTCGCTGCCATCACCGGCGCAACCCACCGCTAAATCATTGATCAAACCAATACTCATTCCCTGCTCTCGGGCGGTAGTTTGGCATAATTTTAATTGCACATATGCTAGCCATTGCAAGTAGTAAGCAAAGTCGCTGTCAGTAACTTTTAAGGTCGCAAGTGTCGAACCATGCTGTTGACAAAAATCGCTGAAGTGTTGTTTGCGGTGCTCACTCCCATGCATACAAAAATGCTGGTATAGCAAGTTAAAGGCTGCGTATTTGAATTCACTCACTGCACTGTAATTAATATACTGCGACTGCAGAGTCCGCTTTTTAAAGTCACTCGCATAGCTGCTTTGTAAATACGCAGTGATATCGGGGTTATTAATGCTGTCATCGCATAAATCAATTGATATATAGAGTGGGTTTAATAACGCGCGATTATTTGGACTGTAGGGACTTGCTCGCTCTGGTTGCTCGGAAAATAATAAATGCAGTGGATTGAGTAAAATATAATCCAGTTTATGACTTGCTGCTTGCTCGGTCAGCGATAATAAATCGGCAAAATCGCCTATCCCTAGTGCTGCATTATTTTTTAAACTATAAAGTTGAATTGAAAGCCCGCTTTGCTTTTTATCTGTCACTTGGAAACTATACTTAGGTGTCACCCACAGTTGAGTTGTCGCCGTTAAACCTGCAACGCTAATATGCGCATCATGATAACCAATTGGCAATAATGGAAGCGGAAAAATAAGCTCTAAATAATTGACATCGTTAAATAAATAATCGCCACTGCATTGCAAATCAGCTAATTGGTGAGTAATGCTGGGCAAATCAAGCTGTGCAAATGATACGGTACATTGTTGCCCTAGCATACGCCTATCAATACGCACTTTAACGGCTGGTTGTTCAGCACATACCAAACTACACTCTGGTACTAGTTGCAGCCACTTATTGGCATCTAAGCTGATATTTAAATGCGCTATTTGAGCGTGATCTGTAACATCAACACCACAACAACTGAGTGCCGCACTGCGGGTTGCATCGCTAAAAACCACGTGTTCACCGGTATATTTGGTGTATTCATAGCCAATACCATGTAGATAAAAAAGCTGTGAAAGAGACTCCATTTACCGCGCCTTAAATACGTTGTGTATTGACTATACTATTTTCTGTACCAAAGCTGTTTGCTATGTATCCATCAGCATGGTGATCATTATCCCAAATAGTACCATTAACTAAATATCGAAAATGAAACTGTTGATCGTTCGGTAAGCGCTGTTTTAACTTAAAACATTGCTCTTTTTTATTAAACTTCATAGTAACAGGTTGCCAATCAGTAAATTCACCAACTAACTGAACTTGCTCAGCCTGAGGATGCTGAAATTCAAATGTAACTTCAGCTTCATTTTTAGTTTTAAAAAATCGTTTACTTAACATAGTGGGCTCCAAACTAAACCTTAAGGTCAATTAATCCTTGCCACAGAAGTGCGTTCAACTACTCAACATACGCAGGGCTGTAAAATGTATTTTTATTAGGGCGTGTAACTTTTCAAGCTTGAAATTTGTTCAACTTTCAGACTGCGCTTGGTCGTTATGCTACGTTATCGCACAATCTATGTAGATAAAACACTACTATGTGCTCTGATTTGCCTAACAATCAAACATACTGCAGTAAAAGTAACCTCGAAAAATAAACACACCCTAGTTAAACAAAGTTATATTTATGCTTTATGACAGTGCAATTAAAAAAATATCGCACCAAATATGTGCAAATAAACACAAAACACTCACCTCATTATCACCAATTAAATGAGAGCAAGAACTAAACCAAGTTTAATCACGGTCTGAATTATGACCTTTAAAGTAGTTAACAAATAACCGCTGGTAAAGTGAATTTATTTAATGATTAAATTGAGTAAAAGTTCGGCAAACATCGATAAAATAACACTTAACAGGAAAAGGGTTGCTTTTACAAGACTATTGTAAAAGAAATGTTTTGTCAGTGACTCTGACAAACTATATACTGATAAAATTATGTAATACCTAATAAAAAACTCATATAATTGGGATAAAATGGTTTAATGGAATGACTAAATTTTTTCGCTTACTCAGTATTGCCTTTATTGCTATGTTTATTTTTTGCTACGGCATGAATATTTTATTGACCAAGCAAGTCAATACCATTAACCCGCAACAATCTAGTATTGCCACTCGCGCTTTTGATACTGCTACCACCCAACTAACGATGCCCTCTTGGTATAATCCTATATTAAATGGCCATTATATTGTTCGCAAAGATGGTACGGATTATTTACTTATTAAAGCAACAGACACACAATTTATTACTGCCCAAGTGTCATCAATGCTCAATGCCACTATTTTGTCACCCATAAACTTTATTCTATTGATTTTAATAGGTTTATTTTTAACGTGGTATTTTGGTAAGCAATTAAACATTAAACGCGAAAAACAATTAATAGAACAACTTAATACACAAACAAAAAAAGTAATCGAGTCATTTAACATTCAACTTCCTGAGCTTGAGCATGCAACAGAAGTTACCCGCTTAAGCCAAGCAATTAATGCCTTAACCAGCCATGTAGCCAATTATGCTCGTGAAACTCAAACCAGTATTTGCCAAGATAAATTGACCTTGTTAATTGACCGTCACGCTTATATTGAGCACTTAGACCGTCAACTCAGTGGTGCTGAACTCACAAACATTCACTGTGCCTTGTTATTTATTGATTTAGATGGTTTTAAGCAAGTAAATGACTCTTTTGGTCACAGTTTTGGTGATGAAGTATTGATTCAAGTAGCCGAACGCCTCGCCAGCGTATTACGCCATCACAAGCTTAATGATATCAATCCCACCAGTCTGCTAGAGCAAAATCTAGCACGTTTAGGGGGCGATGAATTCTCTATTTTTATTAATAACATTGATTCCAGTTCTAAAAGTTTGGATGTTGCACAGCATGTATTAAACGAAATAGAGCGAGACTTTGTACTAGGCAATAAACTAATTAAGATCAGTGCCAGTGTCGGTATTGCGGTTTATCCTGAGAGTGCATCAACTCCCCATGCTTTGTTGCAAATGGCGGATGTGGCTATGTATCGTGCTAAAACCGATGGACGTGGTATTTTTAAAGTCTATTCGCCAGAAATGGGCAATAAAATGCGTCGCTACCACTACTTACTCGAAGAGCTGCGTTTAGCGATTGCGTGTCATAATTTTCATTTATCATTTCAGCCTATTGTGCATGTTGAAGATTGCGCCATCGATTACTTCGAAGCATTAGTGCGCTGGGATCATCCTGTTGAAGGGGCTATTTCTCCAGTAGAGTTTATTCCGATTGCCGAAGAATCAAACCTTATATTAGAGCTTGGTGATTGGATAATGCTAGAGTCATGTCGACAAATGGCAGCTTGGCATAATGCTGGTATGCGCAAAGTTAAAATCTCAGTTAATGTCTCAGGCATTCAACTCAAACATCGCCCTATTCACGAATGGGTAATGAAAAAACTCGCAAAAACGGGTCTCCCGCCTACTTCTTTGATGTTAGAGATCACCGAATCAACATTGATCACCGCAAGTCACACTATTATTAATGAATTAGAAAAATTACGAAAAGAAGGCGTCACTATCGCAATTGATGACTTTGGTACCGGTTTTAGTTCTTTAAGCACCTTAGCTGATCTACCTATTGATGTGATCAAAATTGATAGATTATTCATAGCCCAAGCTAATGAAAACCCGAAGTATAATGAAATATTAAATTCAATCAGTGAGTTAGGCTCGAAGCTCGGCCTTAAAATCGTTGCTGAAGGGGTGGAAGAAATCGCCCAGTTTGAATTAGTGAAGCGTATGGGTATTAGCTGCGTGCAAGGGTATTTGGTCAGTCGTCCGCAGTCATCTGTGAATGTTGGCAGCAAAGTACTACAAGGAAATGTTAATCATATAGCGGCGACAGGCACTGGCGTATGGAGCCTCGAAACTTAACGATTATTCATTTATAGTCTTATTGGCATGGAAATTCACCTTAAAATAGATAATAATACTCAATAACTTAGTATCAGATTCTACTTCCTCCATGCTTAAAAAAAGTATTTATTCATTAATCTCAATCATCATTTTGGTGAGTATTGTACTTACCAGCATTTCAATTTATACCTTATACAGCAAAAAGAAACTCAGTGTTGATCCTAAACTCAAAGAAATATCGGGGATCGAATTTGATAAATTCAAGCGCTTGTGGGCAATAAATGACAGCGGTGATGATCCAAAACTTTATCGCCTCAACGAAGATGGCTCTATCGCCAAAGAGGTCCTTGTTACTAATGCGAAAAACATTGATTGGGAAGATATGACTCAGAATGACTTTGGGCACTTCTTTTTAGGTGACTTTGGTAATAATAAACAAGAACGTAAGTGGCTCACTATTTATAAAATAGAAAATCCCATCGACATCAAAACTGATACCACCGAAGCTGAAATTATCAAGTTTACTTATCCAGAACTTGACGGTAGCCCTATCACACCAGATAAGCGAAACTTTGATCTAGAAGCATTTGTTGCCTTTGGCCGTCACTTATATTTGTTTACTAAAAACCGTACTGAGCCGTTTGATGGCATTACTAATGTTTATAAAGTTGGCGATCATGCAGCTAATTTTGATGCGCAGTTAATAGATTCATTTAAAACCTGTACAACAATGGAAAAGCTTTGCTGGATAACCTCTGCAGCACTGAGCCCCGATCGTACAAAGTTAGTATTATTAGATTCAACAAGCATTTGGTTATTTGAAAACTTTACTGGTGATAAGTTTTTCTCAGGGGACGTATCACGAATAGATTTGGGGATTGTGACTCAAAAAGAAGCGATTACTTTCTATGATGAAAATACCATTGTATTTACCGATGAAGAATTTAAAGGAATTGGCGGTAACGCTTATGTCATTAAACTTGATGAAGTAACAAAAACTATCATTAAGAAAATACCAAAGGCGTCAGATTAAAATAAATCTATATCCGTGCTTTTATCATTTGAGTCAATCAAGTTGTTCTCCATTAACTGTTCATAAAAACACAGCCTATTGCGACCATTTTCCTTTGCGTAATAAAGTGCCTTGTCCGCATTTTCTAACACATTAATAGGAAAGTCGTAAGGGCTGATGCGACACATGCCAATACTAACGGTCATATTTTCAACAAATGGAAAATGAGTTTCTCTGATCATCTCCATAAACTCATTCATTTTCTTTTCAATCGACTCAAAATTGGTGGGTTCAAACACGAGCACAAATTCCTCTCCACCAAAGCGAAAAATCAAATCGGTTGAGCGTAGAAAGTGGCGCATTTTTTGTGCAAGCAGCAATAAAACTTCATCACCACAAACATGACCAAAGCTGTCGTTTATTTTTTTAAAGTGATCAATATCAAGCATTGCCAGCCAAGATGTTGAGCTGAGCCTACGCTTGCGATTGTTATCCATTTTTGCTGTTTTATGCTGTTTTATTACTTGCTTTTCAATTAGCTGCTTTATTTTTTTATCAAATGTTTGTCTATTTAACAGACCTGTGAGTTGATCCCGTTCATTTTCATGCAAGATAAATAAATAATTTTCATAGATACGGCAAAAGGCATTAAGCAACACTTGATCCGCACTTTTTAAATCTTTACATACAACCGCAATAGCGCCTATCGGCTTATCTTGCAAAGAAATTGGTAACCAACGCTTCTCAATGCCATCCGCTGATTGTACAGTAATAATGCATGCTGAGCGCAAACATGACAACAGTTCTGGCTCTGGTGAATCGACTACTTTACGTTGTGCCCATTCAAACTGATTACCATTAATTACTTTTAACGATATGCTGCGCTCAATCGTTAAATCAGTGTGTACGTCTAAATCCTTATAAACTACAATTTCTGTACAACCAACAAATTCTTGGATCGTCGAGATCAAGCTATATTCTAATGAATCTACATCACGGTTTTTAGTTATTTTAATAACAGAATTTAATAAGTTTTCTTCCATAGGGATCCTATATTCAAATAACTGAAGATTCTTAATTATGATTAATTACCCGAACATAAGTTCTAGAAAATATAAACCAAATAAAAACGCCAATAAAATTAGGGAGCATAATTACATTAACGAGTAAAAAACCCAGCGCTAGTAGTAAGTGTAGTGCGTAAATACTGTTTTGTTTAGTCGTAAAGATAGGAAATAATTTAACCTCAATACGCTACACAGCAAAAAATAATATATATAAAGTATGACATTCTGTATTTGTGGTCAACTTAGCGTTTAAACTTTGTTTCTAAAATAACAGAGGAAGTCGTACGTTCAACCCCATCTAAGTTACCAATGTCATCGAGTAAATGGCTGAGTTTTTCTAAATTTTGTGCTTGTACAACGGCTATCAAATCAAACTCACCACTGATAGCATACAATTGTGAAATAGCATCAATCTGCTTAAGTTCAAGGTTAGTTTTAGTGGTTAGTTTTTGCTTTACCTTAATTGATACATGGGCCGATACCATGGCACTTAAGTACGCATCGCCATAGTCAACACTGTAGCCCTTTATTACTCCAGTTTCTTCTAGCTTTAACATCCTACTTTGTACAGTTGAGCGCGATAAGTTAAGTGCCCTGGCAAGATCAGAAATACTCGCTCTGGCATTCGTGCGAAGTATAGAAAGTAGCTTTTCGTCTTGTATAGTTATCATATTGATTATTAACCTCGTCATTTTGTGTTTTATTTTAATCATTTTTCACAAAATAGCACTGCAAATTTAAGCTTTGAACTCAGATAATAGCGGTAGTAAATAAGAAAAATCATTAAAGCACATTATTGCAGGGTAATAACGGCTTGATTAACCCATCAAATGCAATTTGTTTTTTTCATATTAAGCCAGAATTAGGTGTAACAAATGCAAGTAACAAGAGAATTATTCAACGACGTAATGGTCCCTAACTATAACCCATCAGAGGTTATTCCGGTGCGTGGCCAAGGTTCTCGTGTTTGGGATCAAAACGATAAAGAATATATTGACTTTGCTGGCGGTATTGCGGTCAACTGTTTAGGTCACTGTCACCCAGCCCTTGTTAATGCGTTAAAAGAGCAAAGCGAAAAAATCTGGCACTTATCCAATGTGATGACTAATGAGCCAGCACTTCGATTAGCTAAAAAAATCACCGACGCAACATTTGCAGACAAAGTTTACTTTGCAAACTCAGGCGCAGAAGCAAATGAAGCAGCGCTAAAACTCGCGCGTCGTTTCGCATTGGATGTACATGGTGCTGATAAAAGCCAAATAATCGCATTTAACAAAGGCTTTCATGGTCGTACCTTTTTTACCGTAACTGTGGGTGGCCAAACCGCATATTCTGACGGTTTTGGTCCTAAACCAGCCGCAATTGATCATTGTGACTACAATGATTTAGCAGCTTTTGAAGCACTGATCAGCGATAAAACCTGTGCCGTAATGATGGAACCTCTGCAAGGTGAAGGCGGCATTATCTCTGCAAATAATGAATTTATCAAAGGTGTGCGTGCTTTGTGTGATAAACACAATGCATTGCTTATTTTTGATGAAGTACAAACGGGTGTAGGCCGTACAGGCTCACTATACGCATACCAAGAATTAGGCGTGACACCAGATATTTTAACAACAGCAAAAGCGTTAGGTGGCGGTTTCCCTATTGGTGCGATGATCACCACGACTGATATTGCAGCACATCTTAAAGTGGGCACGCATGGTTCAACCTATGGCGGTAACCCGTTAGCGTGTGCAGTGGCAGAAGCGGCATTTGATACCGTGAATACCGAACAAGTGCTAAGCGGCGTTAAACAGCGTGAACAGCTTTTCCGTGATGGTTTTGCAGCGATCAACGCAAAATACGACGTATTTAGTGAAGTACGCGGTAAAGGTCTATTATTAGGCGCCGTACTAAACAGCAAGTTTGAAGGGCGCGCTCGCGACTTCTTGGTAGCAAGTACTCAACAAGGACTAATGAGCTTAGTTGCTGGTACTGATGTTATTCGTTTTACGCCTTCACTGGTGATCCCACTTGAGGACATTAAAGAAGGTCTAGCGCGCTTTGAAAAAGCCGTAGCAGACGTTGTAAACGGTTAACCTAATTTAACGCCCTGTTTAGGGCGTTAATGGAGCACTTTTAAATGCAAGTATTACGTCCTATAACCGCAAATGATTTTGACTCACTAAAACAAATAGCAATAGAGTCAGGCCATGGTTTTACATCATTACCTGTTGATGATGCCTTGTTGCTAGAGAAAATTGAACGAGCAGAAAGGAGCTTTGCAAAAAACATTAATAAGCCTCAAGACGAGGGCTACCTATTTGTATTAGAAGACAGTGAAACAGGTCAAGTAGTCGGCACTACCGCGATTGAAGCGGCGGTCGGTATGAACGTTCCTTTGTATCACTATCATTTAGGTAAAACGGTTCATCATTCTCGCACTCTTAACGTATATAACACCGTTGATATTCTCAGTATGTGTAATGATTACACCGGCTGCTCAGAGATATGCACACTGTTTTTACGTGAAGATAGCCGCAAAGGGCTAACAGGACGTTTCTTATCGCGTTCACGCTTTTTGTTTATGGCTCAACACAGTGAGCGTTTTGCCGATACCATCATTGCAGAAATGCGTGGCGTTAGTGACGAAAACGGCCATTCTCCATTTTGGCAATGGCTTGAAGAACATTTTTTCAGTATTGAATTCCCACTAGCCGATCATTTAGTCGGCTTAGGCGATAAAGTATTTATTAGTGAATTAATGCCCAAGTACCCTATTTACGCCAACCTGTTAAGCAAAAAAGCGCAAGCTGTAATTGGTAAAGTACACGAGCACACTAAACCTGCACTAAAATTGCTTGAAAAAGAAGGTTTTGAGCATCGAGGTTACGTTGATTTATTTGATGCTGGGCCAACAGTTGAAGCCAAACTTGGCAATATACGTAGCATCCGTGAATCTCAAGTATGCCCTATTACCATAGGTGAACTTGATCATATTAATCAACAAAGTTCCGACACCTTAGCTATTTGTAATCAAGGCGTGAATGACTTCAGAGCCACTTTCACAAAACATGCACATTATAATCATGCTAAACATACCTTGATTATTAGTAGTGAAGTTGCAAAAGCACTTAAATTAAAACAAGGAGATGCAGCGCGGTTTTTCCGTCTGTAAACCTCTGTAGGAGTTTCTATGAGCGTTAATACGCACAACAGCCAACTAATCAATAACCAATGGCAAACTGGCTTAGGTCATGATTTCAGTTCAATAAACCCAAGTAACGGTGATATTGTTTGGCAAGGTAAAGCGGCAAGTAAAGAACAAGTAGACGCAGCGATTAAATCAGCTCGTCAGGCACACATTACATGGGCAAATACCCCAATTACAGAGCGTATTGCGGTTCTTGAGCGTTTTGTCAGCCAGCTAAAAGAAAATAGCGAAGAGTTTGCGACTATCATTGCCCGCGAAACAGGTAAACCACTATGGGAAACACGCACCGAAGTGGGTGCTATGACAGGCAAAGTGGCGATCTCAATAAAAGCTCATAATGAACGAACAGGCACTACTGAAAATCCAATGCCCGGCGCTAAAGCTTTTATTCGTCATAAGCCGCATGGCGTAGTGGCTATTTTTGGCCCTTATAATTTCCCAGGCCACCTCCCTAATGGTCATATTGTGCCGGCAATTTTAGCGGGTAATACCGTCGTTTTTAAACCATCAGAGCTAACCCCTCTTGTTGCTCAATACACACTTGAGTTATGGTTAAAAGCAGGCCTGCCAGCTGGGGTGATCAACCTTGTTCAGGGTGAAGTTGACACCGGTATTGCACTTGCTAGTCACCAAGATACCGATGGCTTGTTTTTTACTGGCAGCTCAAACACAGGTCATTTATTACATAAGCAGTTTGCTGGACATCCAGGTAAAATTTTAGCGCTAGAAATGGGGGGAAATAACCCGCTCATAATTAAAGATGTGGCTGACGTAAATGCTGCCGTGCATGACATTATCCAATCCGGCTTTATAACTTCTGGTCAGCGCTGTACGTGCGCCCGTCGGGTATTTATTGCAAATACAGCTAATGGTAATGCTATTTTAGAAAAGCTGATCACCGCAACTAAAAGTATTAAAGTTGCAGACAGCTTTAGCGAAGAACAACCTTTCATGGGGGCTATGATCAGCGAAAAAGCCGCGCTTGGGATGGTCGCCGCTCAGCAACAATTGATTGATATGGGAGCTGAACCTTTAGTTGAACTAAAACACTTAAAACCAGGCACCGGTTTTGTAAGCCCTGGTATTATCGATGTAACAAATGTGGCCAGCATCGCAGATGAAGAACACTTTGGCCCATTAATTAAAATTTATCGCTATAGCGACTTTGACAGTGCAATTGTGGAAGCGAACAATACCTCATTTGGTTTATCGGCTGGGCTTTTAAGTGACTCAAGTGAAGATTATGAGCACTTCTTAAAGCACATTCGCGCCGGTATTGTTAACTGGAATCGCCCAATTACCGGTGCATCAAGTGCCGCGCCATTTGGTGGTATTGGTGCCAGTGGTAACCACAGAGCGAGCGCCTATTACGCCGCAGATTACTGCTCATACCCAGTAGCCTCTGTTGAAGCACCAAGCGTTAGTTTACCAAGTACCCTTGCGCCGGGCTTAATTATTGAATAATCAGTCTGCAGCTTAACGGCTGCAGAAATTAAATTAAGGAATTAAAAATGCACACAGATGTAAATGCCCTTTTTGACAACTTATGGCAAAACTACCTAGCGGTAACACCGTCAGCTGTAAAAGTTCATGAGCTACTAGGCTCGACACAACAAGATGATGTGATCAACGACCATATTGCACTACGCACTTTCAATCATGAAAAAATTGGTCTGGAAAAGTTAGCCGCCCATTTCTTAGCCGTCGGTTATAAAGAATGTGGTGAATATCATTTTGAAGCTAAAAAATTGTATGCTAAACATTATGAGCATAGCGATCCAAAGCAACCAAAAGTATTTATTTCTGAATTACTTGTAGAGCAATGTTCTGAGCAACTGCAAGCCATCGTTAATGAGCTGGTTGCCAGCATAGATGCAGATGCCGTAACCGCAGAAAACTTCTTATACTCAGGCACCCATTGGCAAGTAAGCTCTGAAACTTATAAACAGTTACTGGCTGAAAGCGAATATGCAGCGTGGATGTCAGCATGGGGTTACCGTGCTAATCATTTCACCGTGAACATTAATGAACTTGCCAAATTTGATAAAATTGAAGACGTTAACCAAGCGCTTAAAGATGCCGGTTTTGCCCTTAATATTTCAGGCGGGGAAGTAAAAGGCTCACCTGAGGTATTACTTGAGCAATCATCAACCCTTGCCGATGACTTTGCCGTAGAGTTTAGTGACACGACGATGAGCGTACCTAGTTGTTTTTATGAGTTTGCCCTGCGTTATGCGAAACCTGATGGTGAACTATATACCGGTTTCGTTGCTGCATCGGCCGATAAAATTTTTGAAAGCACCAATGCACGTTAATAAATCTAGATTCAGATCATAAGTGCATGTGTTTACAGCTGGGTACTTACTGGCTGATTTAATAAAGTACTTAGCTGTACGA
Source organism: Pseudoalteromonas sp. SR44-5 (assembly GCF_014163675.1). Taxonomy (NCBI): domain Bacteria; kingdom Pseudomonadati; phylum Pseudomonadota; class Gammaproteobacteria; order Alteromonadales; family Pseudoalteromonadaceae; genus Pseudoalteromonas; species Pseudoalteromonas sp. SR44-5. The sequence continues at coordinate 1,164 of NZ_JACJDT010000025.1, read as the reverse complement.
TAGAAAAAACGCAGTTGTTCATTACAACTGCGTTTTTATTGTTTTTATACTAGGATTATGAGTCACTATATAAATAGTGGTTTATAGTCGTTTTCTAACTGTTCAAATGACAAATCACCAATAAAACGGCCAAAACTAAGCCACGTTGCTAAACCGCGTAAATCTTTAAAATGTGGTGGAACAAACTTAGGGTCTTCAATTACACCTAAATCATGTAATTGTGATATTAGTCTAAAGTCATCAATCGAGATTTTACCCACTAACAGCAAAGGTAATTGATCGATGCGACCAAGTTGTATCGCAACCCGAATTAAATTGTAAACCAATACAAACCCTTTGATATAAGCGATATCTTTAGTAAATGGCAAGCCTGTTGCGGTACTGCCACGAAATACTCGCTGGGCCAATGTATAGCTCTCATCTTTACTCAAGCCTTGAGCAACATAATCACGATATATATCAACAAACTCAGCCCCATCAATTACCTTGGTCACCGCTTGAATACGATTTACTAACTTCGCTAAACGACGAGGGGTTGATTTAAGGGTGATGATTTCGGTTAGTACCGCCAGCCCTTCTTGTGTCACTGTTGAACTTGGCGTGCCTTTACTTAAACAGGTTAAGTATGGCTGAGCTAAACCATTTTGGGTTGTACCGACGTGGATCCAGCCCTCATGTACTTCTAAAATATCAAGCTCACGTTGAGAAAACTTTACGTCTTGATTTAGCTTAATATTATTAGCACCAGCAGCTGCATCACTGACGATCCCATCACTAATAACCACTTCAACATCGATACCTGGCATGCTTAAACGTACTTGTTCAGCAAGAATTCGAACGGCTTCATCAGCATCTATATTTTTAGGATCATCTGGTAAAATATCGGCCGCCAATAGATTTTTGAGCGGTAACTCAAGCATATTTGCAAGCTCTGATAACGATGGCTCACCGGCATGAAATAAATCTTTTGGATGACCAAACAACTCTACAGATAAATCATGAAATTCAGCAGTGCCACGGTATTCAAGCATACTCAATACTGTTTTGTACTCGCTGCACATTTTACTCATATATTGAGCGATAGGATTGAGTTGCCCAAGCTGGCTAATGATATTACGGTTTAGATCAGAAAATGCTTGGCGTAGCTCGCTAGGTACAAAACCT
>NZ_JACJDT010000255.1:0-202 GCF_014163675.1 Pseudoalteromonas sp. SR44-5 | reverse complement strand
AAATACTGAGCCTTCTTTAACAGAATAAATTCAAAGCGCGGTTTATGCCGCGCTTGTTAATTTAATTATATGGGGATGAAGACCCACCCTTAATCTCACGGCACCTTCCCGATGCAAAGCGAGCGTATGTACGCTGCGCTCAAAGGTTTAGGCAAAGAAGCGCGTTTAGTGATGCTACCTTACGAAGCCCATGGTTATCGTG
>NZ_JACJDT010000254.1:0-206 GCF_014163675.1 Pseudoalteromonas sp. SR44-5 | reverse complement strand
AATACAGTGTATTTGTACAGAGTTTTCAAAAGTAAAAAAGAATGATAGCAGTATCATTCAGTGCCATTTAATGAACGTTTTGTTTGTTGATTGGTATCTACTTTAGTATTCAATATTAACTTCTGGCGAAGTTAAACTGTCACACAACAAAGACCCGTTTGGGTTGTATGGTTAAGTGACTAAGCGTACACGGTGGATGCCTTGGC
>NZ_JACJDT010000253.1:0-208 GCF_014163675.1 Pseudoalteromonas sp. SR44-5 | reverse complement strand
GTTTAACTTTAACCGCAACGTTCTTTAACAATATAAAGCAATCATCTGTGTGGGCACTCGTACAGATTGAGTTCTAACAGCCAAGCTTAGTTCGCTAAGCAAGGCAAAAAATTTAGAGTCTCAATGTGATTTCTCGAAAGAGAAGCTGAGTGACCAACAGAAGTAACTTATTTATAAGTTGCTTCGGCACAGTCAATTCAATATCGAA
>NZ_JACJDT010000252.1:0-223 GCF_014163675.1 Pseudoalteromonas sp. SR44-5 | reverse complement strand
AATTACCCGTGAGGCTTAACCATACAACGCCAAACGCGTTTTATGTGATAGTTGATAGCGCAAGAAGTTAATAGACTAAAGTAGATTTACTGAAAACTTTTATTATCAGAATTCCAAATTTTAGTTAATTGCTAACGCGATTAACACCGTATTTGCTTGGTAACAATAGCGTTTTGGACCCACCTGACCCCATGCCGAACTCAGTAGTGAAACGAAACAGCGC
>NZ_JACJDT010000251.1:0-224 GCF_014163675.1 Pseudoalteromonas sp. SR44-5 | reverse complement strand
GCTCAATGAATTCTGAATTTATTTAATATCTTTCGATATTGAATTGACTGTGCCGAAGCAACTTATAAATAAGTTACTTCTGTTGGTCACTCAGTTTCAATTGAGACTCTAAATTTTTTGCCTTGCTTAGCGAACTAAGCTTGGCTGTTAGAACTCAATCTGTACGAGTGCCCACACAGATGATTGCTTTATATTGTTAAAGAACGTTGCGGTTAAAGTTAAAC
>NZ_JACJDT010000250.1:0-226 GCF_014163675.1 Pseudoalteromonas sp. SR44-5 | reverse complement strand
CGCTGTTTCGTTTCACTACTGAGTTCGGCATGGGGTCAGGTGGGTCCAAAACGCTATTGTTACCAAGCAAATACGGTGTTAATCGCGTTAGCAATTAACTAAAATTTGGAATTCTGATAATAAAGTTTTCAGTAAATCTACTTTAGTCTATTAACTTCTTGCGCTATCAACTATCACATAAAACGCGTTTGGCGTTGTATGGTTAAGCCTCACGGGTAATTAGTAC
>NZ_JACJDT010000024.1:0-68665 GCF_014163675.1 Pseudoalteromonas sp. SR44-5 | reverse complement strand
TTCTGCTTGACGTTTCGCTTCTTCTTCAGCTTTCTTCAATGCGGCCTCTTCTGCTTCTTTTTGCAGACGCTCAGCTTCAACGCGATCTTTTTCAGACTTCGCGGTTTGTTCTGGGGTCATCTGCTTCTGTTTTGCTACACGTTCAGCATCTGCTTTACGTTTAGCTTCTTCTTTCACTTTACGGTCAGCCTCTTCTTTGGCTTTACGCTCTGCGTCTTGTTTTGCTTTAAGCTCAGCTGCTTCTTTTGCAGCTTGTTGCTCAAGTTCACGACGAGCGGCTTCTTCTGCTGCTATACGTGCTTGCTCTTGCTCTTGCTCAACCGCGCTTTTCTTCACGTAAGTACGTGTTTTACGTACTTCAACTTGTACTGACTTTGCTTGACCTGTAGAACCCGTAACACTTAATGTGCTTTTGCTCTTACGTTGCAATGTCATACGCGCTGGGCCATCTGAGCCTGTGCCGCCGTGTTGCTTGCTTAAGTGATCAAGTAACGTTGCTTTTTCTGCTTCAGTTACATTATCACCCGCTTGCTTAGTGATACCGGCTTGCGATAATTGTTGAAGCAATTTATCAACAGTTGTACCAATATCCCCGGCTAGTTTTTCAACATTTACTTCTGCCATAGTCTCTAATACCTCCGTTAATAAATTACTCGTCTGCGAACCAACAAATGTTGCGCGCAGCCATAATTAGCTCACCCGCTTTCTCTGGAGAAAGCTCTGTGATATCGACTAATTCATCAATACCTTGCTCTGCTAAATCTTCTAGCGTGACAACCCCTTTGCTTGCCATAACAAACGCAAGGTGACGCTCTAACCCTTCAAGTGCTAATAAGTCTTCAGCAGGCTCTGCACCATCAAGGCTTTCTTCTGTTTTAAGTGCTTTAGTCGTTAATGCATCTTTTGCACGTGAGCGTAACAAATCAACAGTATCTTCATCTAAACCATCAATTTCTAAAAACTCAGACGCAGGCACATAGGCAACTTCTTCAAGGGTTGAGAAACCTTCGTTGATAAGTAATGTTGCAAAGTCTTCATCGATGTCTAAGTTTTCAGTGAATAAGTTAATTAACTTATCAGATTCAGCTTCGTTCTTAGCGCGCATCTCTTCAACTGTCATTACGTTTAGTTCCCAACCAGTTAACTGGCTAGCAAGACGTACGTTTTGACCGTTACGACCAATTGCTTGTGCTAGGTTATCAGCTTCAACAGCGATATCCATTGAATGGGTGTCTTCATCCATTACAATTGAAGCAACTTCAGCAGGTGACATTGCATTAATAACGAACTGGGCTGGGTTGTCATCGTAAAGTACGATATCAACACGCTCACCACCAAGTTCAGTCGATACTGCTTGTACACGTGCACCACGCATACCAACACACGCACCAATTGGGTCGATACGTTTGTCGTTAGATTTCACGGCGATTTTAGCACGTGAACCTGGATCACGTGCCGCTGCACGTAGTTCAATCATCTCTTCGCCAATTTCTGGCACCTCAATGCGGAATAATTCCATCAGCATTTCTGGCTTAGAGCGTGTTACAAATAACTGTGCACCACGAGCATCAGGTTTTACTTCATAAAGTAAACCACGGATGCGATCGCCAGGACGGAAATTTTCACGTGGTAACATGTCATCACGGTAAATAACCGCTTCAGCATTGTTACCTAAATCTAATACGATTGCGTCACGCGTTGCTTTTTTCACAACACCTGTTACTAACTCGCCTTGTTGATCTTTATAAGCTTCTACAACAAGTGCGCGCTCAGCTTCACGTACTTTTTGTACGATTACTTGTTTCGCCATTTGTGTAGTAATACGGTCAAATTTAATTGACTCGATTTGCTCTTCGATGAAATCACCAATCTTAAGATCTGGGTCATCAACCTGAGCCGCTTCTAACGTGATTTCGCTGTAAGGGTTTTCCAGTGAGCCATCTTCAAGTACTGCAGCAATCTGCCAACGACGGTAAGTGTCGTAGTCACCTGTTTTACGGTCAATTGCAACGCGTACTTCAATTTCACCAGTATGTTTTTTCTTAGTCGCAGTCGCTAATGCGAACTCTAACGCTTCGAAAATCTTTTCTTTTGGAACCGCTTTCTCATTGGAAACGGCTTCAGCAACCAATAATATCTCTTTTGCCATGGGTTATGCCTCGCTTGCCCTATTCCTTCGCACTCGGATTAAAACTTTGCGATGATGTTCGCACGTTCAATGTTACTGAGCATAATTAACTGCTCAGTACCGTCATATGAAAGTGTGATCATATCACTGCTAACTGCTATTAGATCGCCTTTAAAATTACGGCGACCATCTTGTGGAAGCTTAGTACGCACGCGTACTTCCTCTCCTTGTGCCTTCTCGTAGTGATCTTGTTTGAATAATAGACGATCAACACCAGGAGACGATACTTCCAAATCATATTCATTTGTAATCGGGTCTTCGACATCTAAAATTGCGCTTATTTGACGACTTGCATCAGCACAATTATCAACCGAGATCCCCGCTTCGTGATCGATATAGACCCTAAGCGTAGAATGGCGACCCGCTTGCACAAACTCTAGACCATGTAATTCAAAGCCTAACATTTCAACTGACGGTGAAAGCATGGTTAATAAATCTTGCTCAAGTTTTGTCACGAAAATTCTCCATACAAACAAAAAAAGGGCTTATAGCCCTAAAATACTTAGCTTTTACCTTGATTTAAAATCAAGAGGTGCAGATACAACAACGCCCCGAACCAAGCGGGGCGTCACACCTAAAGCATAAAACTGTGTGGCCATGGGCCAAGCTTGGTTGCGGATAGCTAACACCATCTAAATTAAACCCAAAGGCTTAAACGCAAAACGCGCATTACATAGAATGCGCGACTTCAAATCAGTAACTAAAATCGCTACTCAAAAGCATGGCTTCAAGAATTGAGAAACACCAATAAAATTAATGGCTTATCTCAAAAACTTGGTTGCGGGAGCCGGATTTGAACCGACGACCTTCGGGTTATGAGCCCGACGAGCTACCAGGCTGCTCCATCCCGCGCCAACTTGTATCAAATATCTGATACTTGCCTAGCAGCTAATTAAGTGAGCTAGACAATGGCGGCTATTATAAAGAGGCTTGGCGGAATTAGCAACCAAAAACTGGTAAAGAATGACTAGATTATAAAGTACAAAATTATAGGTCAGAACAATTCGCTATAACGGAACACCAAGTGCGATTTTTAAAAACCAACATAAAGGCCCTAGGGCGTGTTGACCTTTTGTGATTAATTTTGCAGCAGTATGTTTGGTATTTAGGCAAGGCAGAGTCTATGTAGTGTGGTTGTTCCCCATAAATAGGCGATAACGCAGTATAAATTCCAAACATGCGCTGCCCAAAGGGTTCTTCCTAGGGGCGATTAACTCTTTGTTGCTCGATTTTTACTTAGCCCACTAGGTTACAAACCTCGCGCCGCGATTAAATCGCCCCTAGATTGAACAAATTTCAATCCACAAAGGTCAACACGCCCTAGCCTTATTGGCATTAATAAAGCACGCTATCGCGCAATTTCCATCGATTTACTCACTCTTTCCTACACAGCGTCTATACTAAGTTTTTAATGGCAATCTGCATATTTAAGGCTATTTAGAGAGGGCTTATTATGAGTATTTCTGCTCATCATCAAAAAATGTTATTATGAAGTATCGCAATAATAAAACCCTACTTTCACTGTTTTACTGTTACCTTTCATGTGCAATTAAAACGTCATGCATTGACAATGCAATGGCCTAGCAGTGATGAAATAAGTGAAAAAAGTTATTTGTTGTATTGCTCATTGGAACGCACTATTACCCACTTAGATCGCTTATTGTCTGTATTACCTTTTATTCATTATCATGCCAACAACCTAAGTAAATCTGGCCTCACTTGTCAGGATGTTGATTTATTATGTGATGCTTTTATAGCTGCGCTAAAAATTCATTTGGGCCGAGAATTTACGCTAAACCTAGAACAAGCGTGGCGTTATGCACTCAGGATGTTTAACAGCATAGTGAAAAGCTATTTATTTAATACCAGTAATATTGTTGCAATTAACAAGTCCGTGCAGCAGCAAGTGAATTCATAACAAATAACCTACATGCATTATTCTATACTGGCTAACTCTTGTAGAAGACGATCTATTTGGTGCTGTTCAACATCGATTAAAGTTGCATATTTTGATGTTAACGCACTCATTTTTCTAGATAAGGAGTTATCAAAAGTCGCATCAGTTAAGTTATTCGGTTGCTCTTTAGCCTGAGCTTCGAGGGCTGCTATTTGGCGATCCATTTGAGCTTGGTAAGTATCTATTTTTGATTGTCGCTGTTCAACATCTCGTTTGATTTCTTGTGACCGAATGAACGAATCAATACCTTTGCTCTGGGTTGATTGTTGGTCAATTTCAGACGTGTTTTTCGACGCAGGCAAAGCGTGTTTTTCTTTTAAGAGTCGATCAATATCCCGCTGTTCACGTGCAATTAAAACGTTATAGCGCTCTGAAATACTGGTCATTTGATTAGCTATTGCAGTTTCTTTTTTTGCACCAGATAAATTATTTAACTGCGCATCTGATTGCTCACCTAAGGCGGCAATTTGCTGATTCATTTTCTCGCTTAAGCTATCAATTTTATCTTGATGCTGTTGAATATCAGCATCAATTTGCCGAGTCCGAATATAACTATCAACGCCCGAGGTATCAATATTTTCATTAGCAACAATCTGACTAGATAAGCTTGGGTTTTGCTCTTTTACAGAGATTAGTTTCGCATCATCACCACATGGAAATTGACTAAATTCCACGACGCCTTTTTTTTCACACTGATAGACTGTGGCATGCAAAGAACTAACATGGCAAAGTGCAATGAGACAAGGTAAAACAATTTTAAATTTGCAAATAGCATACTGATATTGATTCATAAGGCGACACTCCTTTGTTTACGTATTAATACCTATACCACGACTATCAGTATTAATAAATGCGATCTAATCGACAATTTAATTCGTATAAAACAATTTTGAGCAAAATTAATGATCTATAATACTCTGAGATTTATTTTTGGCGACCAACTTAATGCCAATCACAGTTGGTATAAAGAAGAGGATCAAACACAATACCTTTATGTCATTGCTGAATTAAAACAAGAAACAGATTATGTAAAACACCATATACAAAAGGTAGCGGCGTTTTTTGCGGCAATGGAGAACTTTGCGACTGCGCTCAAACAAGCACAATTAAATGTGCTTCATTTAACACTCGATGATACCCACGATGACGCATGCATTACCTCATTACTAACACGCTTGGCGAAGCAATATCAGTGTCAACAAATCCAATATCAGTATCCTGATGAGTATAGATTAAAAACTCAACTGCAAGAGTTTGCAAACAGCAGTGACTTTAATGTTAGTGCCACAGACAGCGAACATTTTTTATTACCTTTTGCTGATATCAGCGACCATTTTAAAAAAGATAAGCATGTGAAAATGGAATTTTTTTATCGCATGATGCGCAAGCGCTTTGACATATTGATGCAAGATAATGCTCCACTAGGCGGGCAATGGAACTTTGACCAAGACAATCGTAACAAATTAAAAAAAACTGATTTAGCTGCTATCCCTGAACCAAAAATATTTACCAATAATATTGAAGCTATTTTACAGCGCATAAAAAAACACCAGGTAAATACCCTTGGCCATTGTTCAGCAACTTTATTATGGCCAACCAGTCGTGCTCAAGCAAAACAATTACTCGATTACTTTTGCACTCATCTACTCCCCTGTTTCGGAAAATTTCAAGACGCGATGACCTGTCAGAGCTCATACAAATGGAGCTTGTATCATAGTCGTATCGCGTTTGCACTTAACACAAAAATGCTGCACCCAATGCAAGTTATTAAGCAAGTACTGGCTGAGTTTGCGGCACGCCAAGAACAGATCACGCTTGCCCAAGTTGAGGGGTTTATTAGGCAAATTTTAGGTTGGCGAGAATATGTAAGAGGTATTTATTGGCAAAATATGCCTGATTACGCGAGTAAAAATGAACTTGAGGCTGCTCGTCTGTTACCAGATTATTTTTGGAGTGGCAAAACAAAAATGAACTGTATGAAACAGGCAATCACGCAGAGCTTAGAGACCGCCTACGCGCATCATATTCAACGCTTAATGATCACCGGAAACTTTTGCTTATTAACCGGTATTGATCCAAATGAAGTTGATAGCTGGTATTTGGGCATTTACATCGATGCCATTGAATGGGTAGAAATGCCTAACACCCGTGGTATGAGTCAATTTGCAGATGGCGGCCTAATCGCCACAAAACCGTATGCCGCAAGCGGTAACTACATAAACAAAATGAGTGATTACTGCACCAGCTGCCACTATAACGTAAAACAAAAAAGTGACGACACGGCTTGCCCTTTTAATAGTTTATATTGGCAATTTATGCACACCCATGAAGCCCGCTTAGCTCGTAACCCACGTATTGGCATGGTCTATAAAAATTGGCAAAAACAAGATACATCACAACAGCACGCTATTTTAGAGCGAGCGCAATGGTGCCTAAATAATATAGAAAAACTCTAACAGAAGTATCATATCAGGTAATATTGTTAATTAAATGTTTAATTAATTTGTAATTATAGTGTAATTACCCTACTTTCTAATATTAGAAATTACTCCACAACACTATGAGAACACGATGAAAAAACAGTTTTTAACGGCATTATTACTGATCAGTACAAGCCAAGCACAGGCATTTAGCCAAGAAACACATAAACGTATCGTCATCGATGCAGTGAACTATATGCAGCAGCACCCAAGCAGCACACAGTTTTCGGCATTAAGCAAATACGCTCAACAAAATAATATGACGGTAACCCAGTTAGCCGAAGTACTAGGCCAAGCAGCCTATGATGTGGATGACTTTGAAGACACCTTCTTTTGTGGTGCTGTAACGGGGTCATGTGTTCAAGCACCAATATGGGGAGCAGCAGAGAGTATTGTTAAATATACCAGCTATTGGCATTTCCAAAACCATACCCAAGGGGCTGATCAACACGGTAACGACTTTGGTGGCTACAATTACCAAAAACTGACGGTATGGGGCACCGTTGATAACTTGGCTTCAAGCTGGTTAAAAGGTGACTACCTTGATGACGGTCAAGGCGGTGAAACAGGCTGGTTTAATGCCGATTCATCAAAGTACAACAGCTATGGTATTACTGAAGCTAATTACCGAATTGACAGCCAATCAAATTACAACATGTACGATGACTTTGAAGAAATGCCTTTTCAGCCAATTGATAATTTAGGTCAATACTGGTATCAAAGCTATTTGCAAAGTGGCAACCCACAAGTGTTAGGTTTTGTTTTCCATACAACTGACTTACTACAACCACACCATACTTGGACCACATCTGATCTCAATCATTCAAGCTGGGAAAGCTGGGTAAAAGACTACTATGATCAGGAACAACTCAATGACTCTGCCCTTATTACACAAGCCATGCAAACATTTTCAGCACTGGATATAAACAGTCAAGACGTACGCCCTTTACTGACACAAGGTGGCGCTTTTTCTTATGCTCAAGGCGGTATTGTGCTTAATTCACAAGACCATTACGACCGCTTAAATACGGCAAAACAAGTGATCCCACATGCGATTGCCATGGTTGTGCACCTACTTAATCATGCCATGGTCGTACGCCAATGAAAGCGCTGAGCAGTTGTATTTTGTTATTGTTAGGACTGCTTTATAGCAGCCTAACAATGGCATCATTTAACCAATATAGCGCTGCTGAAGTGCGTTTAATGCAGCAAGTTTATCAACAACACAATGCCAACATTAGTCGCAAAGACGTTCGTAAACATATGTTTGAAAATCAATTTTTATTATATCAAGCAGAACAACATATGCCTGAGCTGCTTGAACGTCAATCTGCGGTAGGCTTTAGCACGCAGTACCATGTTGAGCGCTATTTAATGAACATATTTGACAGGCAACTCAATTTATCAACATCCTATGTTAAAGGAAGTAATCTCACACAATATAATGCCCAGTGGCTGCTCAAAGTATTGCCTAGCTACCCTGCTGATGGCCAATACAACGCTGAACAAATCAATAAAATGCAGCGCACTGAGCTCAGAGGGCTCTTTACAACCGCCGTCAATCTTTATGAGTTTATAGCCCCTTTATCTATGCAAGTACGCTTTCGACTGCACCAAGGTGAAAGTGACTTATTCAAAACTGAAGTGATAAAAAAGCAACAATTTGAGGCGTTGCTTTTAAAAGCAACGCCATTACTTTTAAAGCAAGGGATCAGTATCGCGCACCTAGAAGAACTAGCAAAAGGCGATATTTTAAGGCCTTCGATTCAAAGTTGGCTAGGTATTAAAGACATGATGCACGTTCAAAGCCCAATACTCGACAGTCTTGAACAACAAATATCCGATAAAGAAATAAAAAATTATTATCAGGCAAATAAAGCGCGCTTTAAATACCTTAGTGAAGTGACAGCTTACGGCGCTGCGTTTACTGAGCGAGAGCAAGCGGTTCGCTTTAGAAACACAGTACAAGCAAGCTCTTTTACAGATGCATTATATATATCACAGCAAACCGACATTTATGCTAAGTATCACAATAAACTAACTCGCAAAAATAAAAGTAATTGGGCTGTGCAACTGGCTTATACGCTAAAAGCAGAAGAATTATCTGCGGTGATGCGCTCACCTGAAGGTCTATGGGTCGTCATAATTAGTAATAACCATCAGTATAACTACTTTAGCGCTACTGACGAAACGGTTCGCTATCAAGCTAAAAAAGCCATCGCAATACAAAAAGCGCAGCAACGCTATCAGCAAAATTGGCTGGCTTGGCAACAACAAAATGCAATAAAACTATGAATAAAAAAGCTATCTACATAATTACAGGCGTCGCTTGTTTAGGTTTTTTAGTAATAAATTTAACAACAGAGCGAAAACGTGAAATAGCTCCCATCCGCGCTGCTGATGATTTAACGCCAGTAACGCCCGCACCACAAATAAATAATGCGTCGGCACCGACAGCTATTAATCCAGATATGACTGCTGAAGCGGCGATTGATAGTCACACCTCATTAAAAAATACTGATGCCAGTCAACAACTGCCGCCCATTACTACACCGAGTTACTTGCCTGTCATCGCAAAAAATCCAATCAGTGCGAGTCAGTTTCAAGGCGACTTAACCGATCATCAAGCTTACCTCGATTTTCATAAACAGCAGCAAACTCAGCTCGAGCAACGCTTTGTAATAGCTGCTCAACAAAAAATAACTAACCTTGAAAGCTTGCTCGAAAAAGGCCGTCAAAAAGGCCTCCCTCAACGGCAGCTGCAAGTTGCTATTGATAAAATTGCCGCCTTAAAAGACATGCAAGCCAAATTAAAAAGTAAAGATACAAACTGAACACAGCATCATTAATCATCTGCGATTAATGGTGCGCTAAGCGGACCCGATGTTTAAGCAAAGCTAAAAAAGCCGCCTCAACTGAGGCGGCTACTAAAAATAACAAGTAAATTAGGGGAAAAACACTGTCAAAGGGATGGTTATTTACCTTCTAGCAAGTTACCACTGCCAATTTCAATTTTACGTGGTTTAAGTGCTTCAGGGATCTCGCGTTGCAAGTCGATACTAAGTAGCCCATTGGCTAAATCAGCGCCGAGTACTTTAACGTGGTCACCTAGCTGGAATTTGCGTTCAAAGTTGCGCTCAGCAATGCCTTGATGAATAAATTTGCGCTCTGCGCTGTCATCTTTATTGGCTTTAATGCCAGCAACTTTTAAGGTGTTATTTTCTGACTCTATCGTCAGCTCATTATCACTAAAACCGGCAACAGCCATAGTAATGCGATATTTGTCTTTATCGAGTGCTTCGATGTTATACGGAGGAAAACTTGGCTGCTTGTCAGTGCGAGCGGCCGCATCCATTAAAGATGCTAAATGATCGAAGCCAATGAATGAACGATAAAGTGGTGATAAATCTATTGTACGCATAATAATATCCTCATATTTAAGCGATATTTTGCATGTGCTTTTCGGTTGAACAAGCGCAAGCAAAGTTTAATTAATAATATAAATTTCAATTACTTCTGTTTAGTTGGGACCCATCAGGCGTCCTCACTAAACTATATATGGACGGCAAAATTGTTTTCAAGATTATTTTTGAAAAAAGTTTTATTTTTTTCAAAATCTCTTTTTGCCTACTCAATAAAGTGAGGACTCAAAGTTTGCTTTTCAAGTCTTTAAATAGTAATAAGGGGAATTAGCTTTAGAGGTCGATATGAAAAAAGTAACGAGTTTGCTGCTCAATATAATTATGTTAGTTGTGGTGTTTTTTGTAGTGACTACATATCAGCAACGCAATTTACTCAGCTCAGATAGCAGCCCTGCTCCATATTTTAATTTACCTGTGCTCAATGACAGCGAACAACGTATTGATATTGCGATGCTCAAAGGTAACACCACCGTGGTTTATTTTTTTGCGCCATGGTGCACAATCTGTCGTTACAGTATGCCAAACCTAGAAGCGGCATTGGTTGATTCTAATATCAACGCCATTGGCATTGCACTTGATTATAAAAATGAACAAGCAGTTGCGCAGTTTGTTAGTGAACTTAAACTCACAATGCCCATTTTACTAGGCGATAAAAATACCCAGAGTAATTATAAAATCAGCGCCTTTCCTACTTACTATGTAATTGATCAACAACTGCGAATAACCGCACGCTCAATGGGCTATTCAAGCCAATTAGGTATTACTATCAGAGCTCAAAACTAAATGTAACAGCTTGTAACACCTCCCTACATTTGCCTACATTTTCGTACAGTTTACTACGTATTTTTATATATTTTCTCATTACTATAGGTCGCAGTCACACTTACTCATAACCATGGAAGAATCATGTTAGCCACCTGCTTGCCATCACTTTACCGTTTAACGCCACTGGCGTTGTGTTTGCCATTTTTAACGCACGCCAACGTTGATGCTAATGAAGAAATAATAGAGCGTCTTGAAACCGTTTATAAACGCAGTAGCATTACCAGTGAAATAACCGAAAATACTGAAAAACTGATCACTATGCCCGGTGCTATGGGCGATCCACTGCGGGCAGTATTTGCATTACCAGGCGTTGTCGCCGCTGGCGGCTCAATGAGTGAACCGGCGGTACGTGGCTCATCGCCCGATGATAATTTGTTTGAAGTGGATTTTATGCCTGCAGGCTATATTTTTCATGATTTCGGCAGTTCTATTTTCAACAAGTACATTATTCAAGATTTTCAACTTTACTCAGCAGGCTATGGCACCAGTTACAGCAACGCCACCGGTGCCGTATTTGACGTAACACTGCGTAACCCTAAATATCAACCGATTACTACCACGCTTGATCTTACAATGTTTAATGCCGGTGTCTTTGTTGAAGGGCAACTCACGCAGAACACCGCGTTTTATTTATCAGCACGTAAAAGTACATTACCACTGTTCTTCTCTAAAGGTGAAGAGCTTGAAAACGACGATGGTGAACTCAGTGGTATCACCATCAATGATCCCCCAGATGATCATGATTACCAAGGCAAATGGATCTGGGATATAAACAATCAAAACGCCCTAACAGTGTCATTTACAGGCGCAAAAGACTCGGTTGCAGCAGGCTTTAATCAACGCGCTGAACTTTCACTAAAAAATCCTGAGTATCAAGGCGATGCTGATTTTATTCGTGAATTTACCAGCCAAAGTATTTTATGGGATCACTTTAATAAAGACTTTCATTTACGCTTAGGCGTTGGTTCGCTCGAACATTCTGGCCGATTGGAATACGCTAAACGTGCCACGCTAAGTGATGGCTATTTTGATGAAGAACAACAAAAGCAAATCACTTATAAAGGACGATTAAATTGGCGTGTTACTAAAGCCCAGCAACTGGTGTTTGATGCCGCCTATTTTGATAACGACAGTACTTACAGTTACGATAGTTTTCAATATCTTTGTACCGAGCTCGATCCTGATTGCGATCTAAACAAAGGTGAGCGAATAACGGGTAAAGACAAGCTAGCCCTTGATAAGTTCTTTGTTGGTGTTAGCCATGTTTGGGTTATTAACGAACAATGGCAAAGCGAAGTCGGCGTGCAATATCAAAGCAATGATTACACTGATGAAGATTTTGTGATGCCGCGCCTTGCGCTTAGCTACTTTATTAATAATCACAATAGCATCAATGCTAAATACGGGCATTATAATCGCATGCAAGATATTGACACTCTATTGCCTGAACACGGCAACCCGAATTTACGTTCGCAAACCTCAAAACACAGCAGTTTGGGTTTTGCACAAGAACTTGCCGATGAATGGACATGGTCTATTGAAGGGTATTACAAAACCATGGACGATTTACCGTTGGCATTAAACAATTATTCCGATGCAGCAATTCGTTACAGTAATGATGTAACTGGGCGAGCTTACGGTGTTGATCTATTAATAAACAAAAATAAAACTGATAAATGGTATGGCTGGCTTGCAGTTAGTTATGCCAAAAGTGAACGTACTGACCAACGCCAAAATATCACTCGGGATTATTACGCTGATACCCCTTTAGTTGTCAACATGGTGTTTAATTACCAAATCAGTGAAAAATGGCAAGGCGGCTTTAACTTTACTGCCCGCAGCGGTCAAGCTTACACCCCGATTGTTGGCGTCACAGAAAATTCCGAATTCGAAGGACGTTTTTTACCACAATATGGTGATCCATTTTCTGAGCGTTTCGATGTTTATCATCGGCTTGATCTTCGTTTTGAACGTCAAACCGACTTTTGGGGCTTAGACGGTGTGTTAATTTTAGAATTAATGAACGCCTACGGCCAAGCAAACACCAGTAGCATTGATTTAGATTATCAGAAAGTAACCTCGACTAATGATTTAATTATCAAAGAAAACGAGGATGATTTTGAAATGCGCCCTTCAATTGGCTTTAGTGTTAAGTTTTAATTAGCCACCCCACATACACCTTTAATATTGATTAAAGGTGTATGTAATCATTAAAATAGAATTCATCAATCGTTTTTTTACGCTGTTTATTTTTTCTCAATTAGTTAAGATGAATGTAAATAAAATCGAGGAGAGCGATATGTTAACTGTAATTTTTGGCCGTGAAGGCTGCCCTTATTGTGTACGTGCTAAAGATGTTGCTGAAAAACTAGCAAATGAACGTGATGATTTTAAATATCGTTATGTTGATATTATTAAAGAAGGCGTGAGTAAAGCCGATTTAGAACAATCAGCAGGTAAGCCTTGCCCAACCGTGCCACAAATCTTTATTGACCAAGCACACATCGGTGGTTTCACTGAGTTTGAAGCTTACGCTAAAGAGAATCTTGGACTTTATCAATAAGTTCTGTATAAAATTTGTTAATCAATTTGATTTACCCACAATCAAATTGATTAAATTATGACCAACATCAACTACATACAAATTAGTTTCAATTTATACAAGCATTTGCCTCGTAAATCCTATACAATGCGCGCCTCTTTAAATTCGTTGAGGCGTATTAATGTCAGAACCAGTCACGTTTGAATCTCTAAATCTTTCTCCTGCAATTTTGAAGGCAGTTGAAGAGTTGGGTTACAAGACACCATCTGAAATCCAAGCTCAATGTATACCGTTATTGCTAGAAAGAAAGGACGTACTGGGACTAGCTCAAACGGGTACAGGTAAAACCGCAGCATTTGCACTGCCATTACTTAATAATATTGACCCGTCTGTGAAGCAGCCGCAGATCCTTGTACTCACACCAACCCGTGAGCTTGCGATCCAAGTAGCTGAGGCATTCGAACAATATGCTAAACATGTTCGTGGTATTGAAGTATTGGCACTTTATGGTGGCCAGAGCTACAGTATCCAATTAAGTGCACTTCGTCGTGGCGCGCAAGTTATTGTCGCTACTCCAGGTCGCTTAATCGATCATATTAACCGTGGCACTATCAAGTTTGACAGCTTACAAGCTCTTGTACTTGATGAAGCCGATGAAATGTTACGTATGGGCTTTATCGATGATGTTGAAAACATCATGGAAAAAACGCCGCGCGAAAAGCAAACATGTCTTTTCTCTGCGACCATGCCTAAGCAAATTCAAAACATCAGCAGCAAATATATGAATAACCCTGAACAGGTTCATATATCTGCGCGTAACTCAACAGTATCATCTGTTGAGCAAGTATTTTGGAATGCCAGCGTACACAAGAATAAAGCGATTGTTCGCTTTTTAGAAGCTGAACAATATGAAGGCGCGATTGTTTTCGTACGTACACGTAACGATACAGTACAACTTGCTGAATTATTAGAGCGCGAAGGTTTCTCTGCAGCTCCACTTAACGGTGACATGAACCAGCAAGCACGTGAACGCACAGTAGAACGCTTAAAAAGTGGCATGCTAAACGTTGTTATCGCAACAGACGTTGCAGCACGTGGTCTAGATGTTGACCGTTTAAGCCTTGTTATCAACTACGATATCCCACAAGATTCTGAAGCTTATGTTCACCGTATTGGCCGTACAGGTCGTGCTGGTCGTACTGGTAAAGCGATTCTTTTCGTAAAACATAACGAACGTTATTTACTTAAAAATATCATTCGTCATACGAATTCAGATATTGTACAAGTTGAACTACCAACTGCAAAAGTTGTTGAAGAAAAACGTATCGAAGCGTTACAAGCTAAATTAGCTATTGCGCTTGAAAATAAAGATATTACTTTCTTTAATGAAGTAGCAGCTAATATGGCGCAAAAGCTTGAACTTGCTCCTGAAGACCTAGCAGGTGCGTTACTGTGCTTAGCACAGCAACAATCACCAATTAAGGTTGAAGAAGTTAAGATCCAACAACGTGAGCGTAGCGAACGTAATGACCGTAACCCACGTGAGCGTAATGATCGTGGTGACCGTGGTCGTCGTAATGAACGCAGCGAACGCCCTGCACGTGACCGTGATGCTAAACCACGTGAACGTAATAGCCGTGATGCAGGCCCTATGGATACTTACCGTATCGAAGTAGGTCGTGAACATGGTGTTCAAGTTAAGAACATTGTTGGCGCTATCGCTAACGAAGCTGACATCTCAAGCAAGTTTATTGGTGATATTCGTTTACACGACAATCACAGTACGGTTCAATTACCGCAAAACATGCCTAAAGATGTACTTGATCATTTCCAAAAAGTGTTTATTTGTAAACGTCCAATGGGCTTAACATTAACACAAGATCAAGGTCCTGCTGAACCACGTGCTGAACGCTCTGAGCGTCCATCAGGTGACAAAAAACGCAGCTTTAACAAAGATGACAGTGCACGCGGTGATAAGCGTAGCGGTCCTCGTAAAGAACGTCGCCCAGTAAGCTTCACAGCTAAATAAGCAACGACTCTTTAATAAAAAAAACCTTGCCACGAAAGTGACAAGGTTTTTTTGTGTTTGGAATAAAGTAAATATTCGTGAGGGGAAGATTTTGTGAAGTCACAATATTCGTTGATAGCAATTGCATTGAATGAATGAGTATTTGAATTCGCTAAAATAATCATGTTTTTAATAAAATTGGCATAAATAACGCTCTAACATCTATTTTTGCTTCTAAGCGAGCCGCAATCAAATATAAACCAGCAAGTTTACGGTGAATAAATAATGCATCCACTGGTGGTGTATGCCATTGCTGTGCTTGTGCACTAAGTTGCAACCCAGCATCTTTAATATTTGCTGCCAGTTGACTATTTTTAAAATCAAAATCACCATCGTGACGCAGTGGCTCACACGCCATTAAAAATAGCTCTATAACATTATCTTTATAACTGTCACGCAATGTATCTTTAAAATAACCAATCTGAGTGGCCGCATTTAATACCCCATCACGATTATTCTCACTGCCTGCTTTAAATAAAGCTAGATAAGCTTGGCTCAACTGAGGCGAAATCTCACGGGTTGCCCCAAAATCAAATAAAACGATTTTTTGTGTGGCTGGTTGATAATGAAAATTAGCAAAGTTTGGATCTGTTTGTATCAGTCTAAATTCAAACATTTCTTTAAAAAATAACGCAATAAGTTGCTGTGCCACAAAGCTTTGCTCTGCTTTGGGTAGATCGGTAATTCCCTCTATAGGCTGAGCCTCAATATACTGCATCGTTAATATTTGTTTAGTACTGTGCTCTTTATAGACGTTAGGAACAATAAAGTGTCGGTTATTTGCCAATGCATTTTTATAACGTAATAAATACTGCGCTTCACGGTGATAATCAGCTTCCGCTAATAATTGTATTTTAGCCTCTGCGACGAGTGGCTTGATATCAAGATCTTTAGGTAGTAAACGAGACAGTGTAAGCAGCGATATAACATTATCAACATCACTGACCACACTTTTTGCGATCCCCGGGTATTGAATTTTTACAGCTAATTGCTCGCCGTTTTCATGGTAGGCCAAATGCACTTGACCAATAGAAGCGGCAGCAAATGGCCTAAGCTCAATATGTGAAAAACGCGATAACCAGTCATCTCCCCACTGCTCTTTTAATACAGTAATGAGTTGTTTATGTGGCATGGGGTTAGCGTCTGATCGAAGTAATGCAAGTAATTGAGCAAGCTCTGGACTGAGTAGATCCCCAGCATCCATTGACAGTAGCTGCCCTAATTTCATTGCCGCACCGCGTAAGTGTGATAGTTCTGTCGCTAGGTTTTTTATGTTTTTAGGCTGCAGTAATAAGCTCTTATTATCCCAACCCTTTCCTGAAAGAGTACTTTTGGCTCCCTCAAATAACATATTACTCGCGACACTGGTTGCTAATGAGCCTAACTTTGCAAAGCGTGAAAATCGAGATGTAGGAACAGCGCGTTCATTGGCCATACTAAAACCTAGTTAACGAATATATTTACCGGTTTATACGTACCAAGCTGGGTATACGATCGAATTGACAACTGGCTGGATAAAACTAACCACAAAAAAACCTCGCCATTATAATGACGAGGTTTTTACACATAAATATTTAGCCGTGATTTATTAAGGCGCGACTGCTGGGTACACGTAACTTGCGTCTAATCCAAGCGGGATACCCAGTGCCCAGTAACCGAGTAAAAATAAGCTCCAGCCAATCATAAAAGCGATTGAATATGGCAGCATCATCGCGATAAGCGTGCCAATACCCGTGCCTTTGACGTATTTTTGGCAGTACACCACAACTAATGGGAAATACGGCATTAAAGGAGTGATGATGTTTGAACTAGAATCGCCCACGCGATAAGCCGCTTGAGTTAAATCTGGCGAGATACCTAACTGCATTAACATAGGCACAAACACCGGGCCCAGTAGCGCCCACTTTGCTGAACTTGAGCCAACAAACAAGTTTACAAAACCAGTTAAAAAGATGATACCGACAACAGTCACCGCACTTGGTAACTCCATGGCTTTTAACAGCTGCGCGCCTTCAATTGCCAGCAGAGCTCCCAAGTTTGATTTACTAAATGCAGCAATAAACAAGGCACAAAAGAACGCCATTACAATATAATACGCCATGCCGCCCATTGCTTTACTCATGGCATCTATCATATCTTTAGAGCTTTTAAAGGTGCCAACGGTAAAACCATACACTGCACCAGGTATCCAAAACAGTAGGAAAATTAGCGGTACGATAGATTGCATTAAAGGCGAGCGAAAATTAGTTAAAGAGCCATCTTCGCTTCGCATTGCAGAGTCCGCAGGGGCTGACACATAGGCTAATAACGCAAGACCTGCAATCATCACTGTACTTGCAATAAAAAACGCGCGTTTTTCGTCGCTACGGGCATCTTCAAATGCAGGTAAATCTTCTTTATTACCATCTAATTCGGTATTTTTTAACCGTGGTTCAATGATTTTATCGGTGATGTACCAGCCTAATAAAATAATGAATAAACTTGAAGCCGAGGTAAACGCCCAGTTATTTAATGGGTTAATCGACATCGCGGGGTTAATAATTTGCGCCGCACTTTGGGTAAAGCTTTGCAGTAGTGGATCAATCCCCGACGGAATAAAGTTTGCTCCAAAGCCACCACTGACTCCCGCAAATGCCGCCGCAATACCCGCCAATGGATGGCGCCCTGCTGCATAAAATATAACACCAGCTAACGGAATGACTAACACATAACCTGCATCGGTTGCTGTATGGCTGACGATGGCGACTAAAATAATTGACGGTGTTAAAAGTTTTTTAGGTGTCACCTTTAACATTAACTTAAGGCCAGTATTAATAAAGCCAGAATGTTCAGCAACCCCTACACCCAGCATGGCCACTAACACCACACCTAACGGTGCAAAACCGGTAAAAGTTTTTACCATTGATGATAAAAAGGTCGCCAACGAATCACTCGCCAACATATTATTAATAATAATGGCTTCACCGGTACGAGGGTCGATAGCGTCAAAAGTAACACCTGAGAACCACCACGACAGTAGCCAAATTAGTAACATGGCAAACAAAAAGATGATTGCCGGATCAGGCAGTTTATTTCCTACCCGCTCAACAAAATTTAAAAATCGCGCAACTATGCCCGAGGGCATTGCCGCATCTTTATTATTATTCATTTCACTTGTTCCCTAGAGTTTAGTCAGTGGTACTTTAGCGTATCTAGGGAATGAGGTAAATTTTAAGTGAACAGAAAATACATTTTATAGGAACTAAATAGGCTCAATGCACAAAAAAACGGCACTATTGCCGTTTTTTTAAATAACTTTTTATTTAGTCTTTTAAGCGAGTGCTTTTACTTCTTCCCATAATCTTACTACTAGGGCTTTATCTTCTTCGTTAAGCTCACCATTGCGATACGCTTTCACTAAACTTTTTTCAACGGTTTCATTGAGCTCATCTATTTCAAGATTAAGCTCTTCAACTTGCGCATAGCCTACTGCTAAATCAAAATGGCCTCGTAAATAACCACCGGCAAATAACTCATCATCAGTGGCTTTGATCACTAAGTCATCAAAATACTGTTGGGCTGCGTCAATATAATTTACTAAACTCACTTCTACTTCTCCTGATTTTGCAGGGTCTTCTACCAATCAATCTTGATGGCCTACTGCATACATAATATGGTCGTTAAATCCGCAGGTTACACGAATATAACCGCTTAATTCATCATCCAGCTCACTATCGCCTGTATCGCAAATGAGCGGGCGGCCGTTTAAAGCCTGTAATTTAGTTTTGGTAGCCACCACAATAATATTATCCAGCCCTATCGCGCGAATAAGTGCTGGGCTTAACTGTTGATTGCCACGGCCAAAAATATGGCCTTGGCCACCAATTAGCGTGATCACTAATTTAGTGTCGCGCTGATGGGTCATCGCTAATAATTGTTCAGCTGTAAGATCTTGCGCAATTAAGCTTTGATCTGCAACTAAATCAACACCTAATAAGGTATTTTCAAGTCCCATTTCTTGCATAATAGCTGCAACTGTTGAGCCACTGCCCATTACATATAACGTATCTTCATCCATTTCACTGACGACATAGCCGGCAATATCAGCAAGTACCAGCTCGTCGGTTTCTTTACCGCCATTTTTTACCGCTTGTACATAACGTACTTCACTGGGTACTTGCATTTCACCATAACGTTTTGCTTTAACTGTGCCTTGACGAAACGCATCTTCGTCAATATCCATCACATCGGCATCGCCTAAGGTAACTAGTTCACCTTTGACCAGCATTTCGACTACCCGCCCTGCGGCCTTTGGCGTGATTGCATAAACCCCTGAATGAATTTTACAGCCAGCAGGAATGCCAAGTGCCGGTACGCTATCTTCAACCGCATGACAAATATTGCGCGCAGTGCCATCGCCACCAGCAAATAAAATTAAATCAACACCTAGCTGTTGCAATACCTTGGCTGCACGCTCAGTATCATCTGCACTACTGGGGTGCTCGCTTTGATACACAACTTCGGTATTAAAACCAAGATCTGCCGCGGTGCTTTCACCCATTGAGTGATTAACAGTATAAATTGTTATTTTATCTTGATAAGGCAATAACACCTCAAGCGCTGCTTTAGTGCGTAAATTAGCTTTTGGCTCAGCGCCAAGCGCCAGAGCTTTAGCCGCAACACCATCACTACCTTTGAGCGCCACACTGCCACCTAAACCAGCAACTGGGTTTACAATTAGTCCTAACTTAAACTGCATTACTTAACTCCTGAGGATGTTGCCATACAAACTGCCCGGCATTCAATGGCCATGGCGTATTGTAAAATTCGCTTAATGCTTTTAAAAGTGCAGTAGTCCGAGGATTAAAGCCTATTTTTAGTAACTGTAAAAGTTGCTTGTGTACTCGCGCCTGAAAATCAAACCGACAGGTTTGTTCACCATTTAAATTATCAACCGAAACATTAAACTCAAAACCTGTAGCAACACTCAACGCCCACTCGATTGCTTGCGGTTTTACTTCAACGGCTTCAAATTCTGCTTGCTGAGCTTTATCACGGCCATCTGGGCAATACCAATAACCGTAATCTTCGAGTAAACGACGTTTATCACCCGCCACTAGCCAATGAGCAATTTCGTGCAGTGCACTGGCATAAAAACCATGGGCAAACACAATTTGATGATACGGCGTTTTAACATCAGCGGGAATATAAATAGGCTCATGCTCACCTTTGACCAAGCGTGTATTATGGCTGTGGTAAAAAGTGCGTTCAAAAATAGATGTTAAATCGGCTATTTGATGCATAAAAGTCTGATTAATTCGCCTCGGTAAAATGCAACAAATGCACATTAAAATCGAGGCGAATTGTACGGGCTTTTAGCAAGAATGTAAAAGTTGATAACGACTAAGCAGCCATGCGTTATTGTCTTGCCTTTACTTTGCAAATTTAGCTAAGCCAAAAATATGTATTCGCTGCAATCTAGCTCCTTTTATTTACTGTTCAAGTAATAACCCTTATCCTCTTTACACTTACTATCCGAATTTAAGAATAAAATTATAAACCCATGTTCAAATTACTTTTTATAAAACGACCGAAGCTTTTAGTTGTTACTTTAATTACGCTGATAAGTATCCCCCTGCCCTCATTTGCAAAAAGTGTCAGCATCAATGTGTTTGCAATCCCTTCCAAGTCAATCATTAACTTAGTTGAGCAAACTAGTGATGCATTAAAAAAAGAAGGGATCATGAGTTTTTATGAAAAAGGTAAGCCAGTGCACGCTACTTTGTATTTAACTGACTTTGTTGAAGGCTCAGAAGAAGACATTAAACGTGCTGTAAAAAGTATCACCGAGCAACATCAAGAGTTTGCTATAACAGCGCAAGGTTTTAGTGTTACGCAAAGTAATTGGGCATTTATTAACTTACAGTATTCGCCTAAGTTACAAAGGCTAGCAGATGAAGTAACAATGGCGATTGAGCCATTACGCGACACAAATGCCACAATCCCTAGCTGGGTTAAAAACTACCCCAACAAATTAACGGCATTTGAGCGCTATGGTAGCCCCAATGTATTTCAGAACTTTCAGCCGCATTTAACATTATTAGCTAACGAGAAAAGCCCTAAGCTCGTTATTTTAAATAAACAAATGCAAGTCCACCCGCCTGAAGCGCAGGGTAAAATAATCGGCATTGGGATTGGCATTTCAGACCCGTTTGGCCAACAGAAACAAGTGATTGCAGAATACTTTTTTAATAACGATAAAAACTAACTTATTTTTATCGTTATTGTTTTACTAAGTAGCGTTTCAGTAGACGGGTATTGCGGGTATTTGCTTTAAAGTAAGCGTCAAAAATATCACCGACAAGCGGAATTAGGCCACCAAAAAAATCAATCAACATATTTATTACGATACGTAATTTTATACGCTTACTAACTCCTAGACGCTGGGCTTCAAATAGAATATAGCTAGATAAAATTAGCCCAGCTAGATCTCCAATACCAGGCAGAATACCGATCAGTGCCTCTACGCCAAACTTAAACCGAGTAAAAGGAATGCCAATACTGCTGTCGGTAAAGCGACTAAACCTTTCTAGCCGCTTTAATGTATCTTGGTGTGATAGCTTAATCTGTTCCATACGTCCTCATAACCTTATCGCTTGGCAAGTTACTTTAAGTAACATCAACCCCTGCTTCATCGCAAGCAACAATATCAGTTTCTTTTAGCGCTTCGGTGATCCACTGTTGTAATGTAGGGCAACTTAAAACATGCTGACAATAATGCTCCGCCAAAGCTGAAAGTGAAATTTGGTAGGTTTTTAACCTAAGTACTACAGGCGCATACATAGCATCTGCGATACTAAACTCACCAAACAACCACGCATTTGGGTAACTACGTTGTTGCTGGCTGAATATTTCATCAATGCGGCTAATGTCTTTTTTAGCCGCCGCAGATAACTCAATTAGGCGAGTTGCACGAATATTCATTGGCATTTCATTACGCAGCGCCATAAAGCCGGTATGCATTTCAGCGCTTAAACTGCGGGCTGTCGCTCGCTGCGCAGTATCAATAGGCCAAGCTGTATTTGATAAATAAGCATCATTGATGTATTCACAAATTGCCAATGAATCCCATACCTGCAAGTCGCCATCGACTAAGGCGGGTACTTTCTGTACTGCAAAACTGTTTTTAAGCGTTTCATAAAACTCAGGGGTGTCTAATACGAGTTGTTTCTCAGTAAAAATAACATTGAATTTACTCATTAAATACCATGCTCTAAGCGACCATGTCGAATAGTTTTTATTACCGATAAATAATTGCATTTGCGTTCCTTAGTAGTGTTTAATATCCCTAATATAGAGCAGTAGTAAATTAATTACTTACCAATAGTTTTTATACAATACATAAATAAAATTGATAGATGAGTTAAATATGGATTTAGACGCCCTACGTACTTTTTGCGCTTTTGTTGAAACGGGCAGCTTTACTCGCGCTGCTCAACAAGTATACCGCACCCAATCGGCAGTGAGCATGCAAATGAAAAAGCTCGAACAAGAGCTGGGTAATCCATTATTTATCAAACAAGGCAGGCAGCTTGTACTATCGTCAAGTGGCGTTCACTTAGCCAGCTACGCAAAACAATTATTAGCACTGCATGATGAAGCCTATAAACAACTTAAAACCGGTGGTGGGCAAACTCGCGTGCGCTTAGCATGTCCTGACGATTATGCAGGCACAGTATTACCTAAAGTTGTGGCTTTATTACATAAACATATACCGCAACTTGATTTACAAATCAGTTGCGCGCCGACCAACCAGCTCAAAACACAGCTAGATCAAGGCTTGCTAGACATGGTGATTGCGACGCGCTCGCCCAGCTCTGAAGAAGGTTATTTTTTACAATCAAGCAAAGGTGTGTGGGTTAAAAGTGCCGAATTTAACTATCAATCCGCTATGACCCTGCCAGTTGCAATATTTCAACGGGATTGTAAATTTCATCAAGCGGCTATTGAAGGGTTACTAAAGGCTGAACGCCCATTTAACATTGTTGCTTGCTGCGGCTCGCTCAGTGCGCTCACAGCATTAGTAAAAGCCAATCTAGCCGTTGGTGTGATGGCTGAGGTAAGTAACACTCATAAGCTGGTGACGGTTACTGACTCAACTCTGCCGCCCTTGCCCGTTATTGATATCGTACTATTACACGCAAACCACGCTCATAACCCGATAAAACGAGAGTTAGTAAAGCTAATAGCAGCAGATTATGCACTTACCTTGTGAATCTTGGGTTTTAAAGACTATCGCAGCCTTACTAAGGTGCGTTTTCGCTTTGGCTCAGTAAGATATAAAAGTTGCGTATTATCGTGTGAAGCATTAATTAACATATTACCTTTCTCGTTCGCGATATGGCGTATTTCTGAGTGAGCGCTTTGTAAATCAAGCATATTAAGCTCATAACCATCTTCTTGCTCTAAGGTAATACTCAACGTTTGCTCATCGACCGCCAGACCAATAATATCACTATCATCTGCGTGCCATACTTGAGCAAAATTGCCATCTTGATCGAGTCGAAATACCTGTTTGTTATTTGAAAAATAAATCTGATCGTGTTTGTCTAAAGCCATTGCATAACAAGCCAGCCGCTCTCCTTGGCCAGTGAATGGCGATAAACTTAATGTTTGCATGTCTAATTTTGCTGGGTGAAATGTAACGCCATCGTCAGCGCGATATGAAACCAAGATCGCATCTTCATTATAAAACTTCTCTCTGAGATAAAACGAATGATGATGGTGGGCTATTTCTTGATAATCGCCACTTTTTAAATCAATTCGAAACAGTTTATCTTTGCTTGCGGTGATCACTTCTTCGCCATTTTTTGACCAAACAACCCCAAACAGTTCTTCATTATTAGGGTTTGCAAAAATCAGCGTTTGTTTACCTTGCTCATATAAAAATAGCTGTTTTAAACCAAAACGATGGGATTCAAAGACAAACTTAGTTGAATCAGGTGAGAATACCGGCAAAAAATCAACCGACGAGGTATCGACGAGCTTTTCATACTGCTGAGGTGTTGCACTAGTTGCACGCAAAATATCAACATCAATATTTACAAGCTCCATCAATATCTCCTCACCAGATGGCGTGAATGCAGCATCTCGAATAACTTGATAATTATTAAATTCGATATCAGTTGAGTTGCCCTGACGATCAATAAGTAATAGATTATTTGTGCTGCTTATCAGCAAGTATTCACCACTTGGGTGCCAACTAAGCCCCTGAATACCATCTTCAATAACGGCAATTGTTTTACTACTATTATCCGTTAAATTCAGTATTTCAATACGGTAGTTATTTTGTCCTGCTTCATAACCAAGCGCTAGTTGCGTTTGATCTGGCGACAACGCATGTAACTTTAACCAGTCTTGACCCATTGAGGCTTTGATTACCTGTTTTTGTTTAGTTTCTATATTGACGGTCGAAAGCTGCGTATCATTTTTATGTTTTCGTCGCTCAATAAAATAAACCTGATTGTTATTAGTCCATTGTAATTGCTGGCTGGTAACTAAATATTCTTTAAATTCCAGTACGTTGGCGTAATTTAAACTCGTTAGAGTTACCATGTCTAAATTAAAATACGCTAATTGGCTAACATCATTTTGTTTTTCTATAAAAGCCAATGCGCGATTATCCGCACTCCACCCTAGACTATAGTAGGTCGATGGGTGCTGGGATAATTGTACCTCTTTACCTGTCGTTAATTCTTTTAGCCAGATATGCTGATTATCATTGTCACCGCGAACAAATGCTAAATAATTGCCGTTATTAGATTGCGATTGAGAGGATTCATTGGCTTCATTTGATGTTACAGGCACCAACGCAGAGAAATCAGTTTTAACAACCTGCGTTGCAAATGCGAACCAACCACCAACCAAACATACAATTGTCACGGCGATAAAAGCCAACAACGGCCACTTTACACAGTGAGAACGTGTTTGTTCGTTAAGCTCAAGGCAATAACCCCGTTTCGGGTGGGTAATGATGAATTGTGGATTTTTAGAATCTTCATTTAATGCTTTCCTCAGCAGTGCAATATTGCGTTGCACATTACTTGGGCTAAACACTGAATTAGGCCACACAGCTGCAAAAATTTCTTCCTGGCTAACCACATTGCCCCTATGAGAGTACAAAAATTGGAGCACATCCATAACCTTAGGTTCGACAATTTGTACGCCTTCAGCTGAGGAAATTTTACCACGGCTAACATCGACGTCAAAATTCCCGATTCGAAACCTACCCACTTACAACTCCAATAAATTCATACAAATCATAGATTAAGATTTTCTTAAGATAAACTCAAGGGTTATTACATTGCCGCATTAATTAGTTCAGTTAATGGTTAGGCACCATTTACTAAGTAATAAAAAAGATGCAACGGATATTATCGACATTCATTATTTTTGTGAGCGCGTTTCTACTCTTTCAAATTCAACCTATCTTATCTAAAGAGCTACTACCCGAGTTTGGCGGTGGCGCTTCGGTTTGGTCAACCAGCCTATTTTTTTATCAAAGCATGCTGTTACTCGGCTATTTATATGCTCATTTGTTAAGCCGTTATCAGCTCAAACGACAATTATTTATACACACATTGTTAGTGGCTGTATCGAGCATCATTACTTTTAACACAATTGAAGTCAGTCTATTTTTATCACTAACACCAGCGTGGTCAGTGATTGCTAAATTGTTTTTACAGGTTGGCTTAGTCTTTATGTTACTAAGTGCCACCAGCGTACTATTGCAGCGCTGGTATATTGAATCGACCGCTATGACTGTACCTTATCAATGGTATTCGCTTTCGAATCTGGGTTCACTACTTGCTTTGCTGAGTTACCCATTTATTTTTGAAGTTTTATTTTCAATCGATGAGCAAAAGAGCTATTGGACAGTGGGGTTATTTGCATACTGCATACTGTTATTGTGCCTAATTTATGTATTATTTAGTAATGGCAGTATCGCTGATAAAGCTATTACTAAGTCAAAAACGACTTTGCTCGTCAAACCTAATTGGCTGTGGATTGTGTTCTCAGCAACCAGTTCAATGATGTTGATCGCGACAACTCAGATGATCAGCATCAACATCCCGCCTATGCCTCTGATATGGGCTTTACCATTGGTAATATATTTGCTGACCTTCAGTTATGCGTTTGCATCCGCAAAAAGCTATAATCGCGCCCATTGGACGTACTTATTAATATTTAGCGCATTCGCAGGGCTGATGATGTTTTTCCTTGGCAGCCAATTTAATGCTTTAGCTCAACTGGTGATCTACAGCTTTATTTTATTCATTGTTTGTATGATCTGTCATGGTGAACTTCGAAAACTCGCGCCAGATGGCTCACTGCTTACTGTATTTTATTTATATATCGCTTTAGGAGGAGTGATCGGCAGTTTACTCAGTGCCTTAGTCGCACCGCTACTGTTTGAACAAATAACAGAATTCATTGTGGCGTTAGCTGTAGCGCTTTCATTATTTATATACACGCTACTCACCCAGACGACGAAAACGTCCTCTTGCTATAAAATAGCTTTACTGGCTACGCTGGTTATTTGGGGCACAGGATATAGCTATCTTTTTGTTAATTTTAATCAATACAACTTAGCGTCTGAGAGAAATTTTTACGGTTATGTCACTGTCAAAGACATTACAACGTCTGATCTTGCTGAACGACGCCTAATCGATGGCACAACGATTCATGGCTCACAGCCACTTAATAAACAAACTGAACTCACAAACAGCTATTACCATCACCATACTGGTATCGCTAAATCATTGTCAGCATTAAAAAAGCAACAAGATTTAAATATAGGTATTATTGGTTTAGGTGCTGGAGTTTTAGCAAAGTTTGGCGATAAGTTCGATAAAATCCGCTTTTATGAACTTAACCCTGCGGTTTATAACATGGCCATGAATTATTTTTCATATTTAACAGATAGTCCTGCACGCATTGATGTGGCTATTGGTGATGGCAGAATCACCTTAACTGAAGAGCAAAAAAATAATGCACCGTTAATGAATGCGTTAATTATTGATGCTTTTTCAAGTGATGTTATTCCTACCCATTTACTGACTGAGGAAGCTTTTCAGTTATATTGGCAGCGACTAACAAAAGGCGGCTTATTAATTATCCATATATCCAATAATCATATTGATTTGATGCCAGTACTCCAAGCTCACAGTAAGCGCTTCGATAAATCTCTGATCAAATTTAACTATAGCGGTACGCAGTTAGGCTCACAATGGGTCGTAATGACGAATAACCAAGCATTTTTAGATTCGATAGCCATGACAGACTTATCACCGATAACACCTTATTCAACAGTACATTTGGCGCAATGGACAGATCAAAAGCACAGCCTGATCCCGCTCCTGAAACTTTGATGTCTATCTTAAAATAACCACAACAAAAAAGCGCGATTAACATCGCGCTTTTAAATAATTCTAAATGCTTTTAACTAACCCCTAAACAGAGCCATTAATTGGCCCATGCTCATGATGAACATGCGGGTTTTGACCGCGTTGACGTAGTAAATGATCCATTAAAGTAATGGCCATCATCGCCTCGGCAATCGGGATTGCACGAATGCCAACACAGGGGTCATGACGGCCTTTAGTGATCATCTCAACCGATTCATTACTCGTGTTAATACTATTACCTGGAATGGTAATACTCGATGTCGGTTTGAGTGCAATTGACGCGATAATATCTTGCCCTGTAGAGATACCTGCAAGCACCCCACCGGCATGATTTGAGGTAAAGCCTGCTGGCGTTAACTCATCACGATGCTCTGACCCTTTTTGCTCAACCACATCAAAGCCGTCGCCAATTTCAACGCCTTTTACTGCGTTAATACTCATTAATGAATGTGCAAGTTCAGCATCAAGGCGGTCAAATACCGGCTCACCTAAACCAACAGGCACATTTTTAGCGACCACTTTGACTTTCGCGCCCACTGAGTCGCCTTGCTTTTTAAGCTCGCGCATATAGTCGTCAAGCGCGTCTAACTTGCTTGCATCTGGGAAAAAGAAAAGATTATTTTCAACTTCATCCCAATCGTAATTTTCAGCTTTAATTGGCCCAAGTTGACTCAAACACGCACGTACTTCAATACCATGAAATTGCTTTAGATACTTTTTAGCAATAGCGCCTGCGGCAACACGAATAGCGGTTTCGCGAGCAGATGAACGGCCACCACCGCGATAATCGCGTAGGCCGTATTTATGCCAGTACGTGTAGTCACCATGACCTGGGCGAAATACGTCTTTAATTTTGCCATAATCTTGTGAACGTTGGTCGGTATTTTCAATTAATAAACCAATACTGGTGCCGGTGGTTTTACCTTCAAAAACACCCGCTAAAATTTTAATTTGATCACTCTCACGGCGCTGCGTAGTGTAACGGCTTTGCCCTGGCTTACGACGATCTAAATCGATTTGTAAATCTGCCTCAGTGATTTCAAGACCTGCTGGCGTGCCATCCACAACACCGCCTAAGGCGACGCCGTGGCTTTCGCCAAAGGTGGACACTTTAAATAACTGCCCTATGCTATTACCTGCCATTAACTTTCCTCATTCCTAATGACTACTAAGTACCGAGCCTGAGGCTCGGCTTTGATTTTTGTGGTGATCAGTCTGCGAAATATGCAACGAGTTGTTTTTTGCTGATCACAAATACGCCAAATCCACCTTGCTCAAACTCAACCCATTCAAAAGGCGCATTTGGATAAAGGGCATCCATGTGTACCATAGAATTACCAACTTCGACAAATAACAAACCGTTATCAGTTAGATGATCGGCCGCTTCACTCAAAATAGTACGGGTTACATCAAGACCATCATGGCCTGATGCCAAGCCAAGCTCTGGCTCATGGTGGAACTCACGCGGTAAATCAGCCATATCTTCGGCGTCTACATACGGAGGGTTTGCCACGATCAGGTCATATTTCTGCCCTGGTACACCGCTGAATACGTCGGATTGAATAGGTAATACACGGTCACTTAACTGATAATCAGTGATATTGATATCAGCAACTTCGAGTGCTTCATAAGAAATATCAACGGCATCAACCTGCGCTTCTGCAAAAGTTTGTGCTAATGCAATCGCGATACAACCAGAACCGGTACATAAATCTAAAATACGATTTACCGATTCAGGCTCAGCTAGCCAAGGTGAAAAGCGATTATGTATTAACTCTGCAAAAGGTGAACGTGGGATCAATACGCGCTCATCGACATAAAATGGCATATTAGCAAACCATGCAATATTAGTCAGATAAGGTACTGGCGTGAAATCATTTATACGTTCTGCAATTAATCCCGCAAGGCGGTTTTTTTCGGTGCTAGTTAACCGGGCATGCATTAATTCTTTTGGTGCATCAATGGGTAAGCTTAACGCGGGCAGTAACAAGTTGACTGCTTCATCCCATGCGTTATCAGTTCCATGACCAAAGAAAATACCACTGCTGGCAAATTGACTCGTGGTCCACCGTAGCCAATCGTGTAACGTTGACAGTTCTGCTACAGCTTCATCTAAGGTTGCTTCTTCTATTAATAATTCGCTCATATTCGTTATCTACCTGCTGCTTTAGAAAATATCAATTCAATCGAGGCGCAATTAAGGCCCCATGATTGCCCTATTGTAACGCTTTTTTACACAGTTTTTACTCTGTTTTCACTCGATTTCTAGCGTTTTTTTGTTTAGACTGCCGCTATGAAAAAAGATCCTCTCTCAAACGCAGATATTAGCCCTGACGACATCGATATGTTTCGTCAAAGTATTAATGGTGCCCGTGTATTTAAACAAGACACGCATCGCTTTGCTAACAAACCTAAAATCTCACAAGCTAAGCTGTTTGCCCAGCAAAAAAAGCAACATCAGGCAGAATTTTTCTTTTCTGATGAATATGTGCCAGATATTGATACCAACGGAACGGTTAATTATGTGCAAGACGGTCAAGATCGTTTTTTAGCAAAGCAGTTACGCCGAGGTGACTTTGTACCTGATTTAACCCTTGATTTACATGGTTTAAATAAGGAGTTGGCAAAAGATGAACTCGCAGGACTGATCCATGAGTGCAAAAAGAAGCATTACTACTGTGCGTGTGTAGTACATGGTATTGGTGGACATATACTCAGACACAAAGTGCCGCAATATTTAGTACAGCATCCAGATGTCATAGCAATACACCAAGCGCCACTTGAATACGGTGGTAAAGGTGCGGTACTTATTTTAATAAACTTACCACAAAGTGATGAATTTAGACGCTAAGCGTTAACGTTATCCCTATTTCAAGGCAACAGTGCAGTGCATATTTTCTCTATCATCTTTCCGCTGATTTTCATTGTTGCGCTTGGTTTTAGTTGTTGTAAATTAAAGTTTTTTGAACAGCAACACATTGCAGGGCTAAGTAAGTTTACTTTTTACATTAGCCTGCCGGCATTTTTATTTTTAAATATGTCGCAAATCGATTTACAGCAAAGTATTAGTTTATCGGCCTTTCTGAGTTTTTATATTCCTGTACTGAGCGTATTTGCCTTAGGTATTTTGGTTGACCGCTGTTATTTAGCTAAGCAAAAAAATTATCAACAACACAGTGTATTTGGCTTAGCGTCGAGTTACTCAAACATGGTGTTGGTGGGCATTCCTATCATCATCGCATCCCTTGGCAAAGAAATGATCGCCATCGCTTTTATGATCATTACCTTTCATAGCACATTGCTATTTGCACTCACCTATTTAATCGGCGCAAAGGGCAGCGAACATGCATTTTCATGGTCAAGTTTTGCTAAGAGCATGGTACTGAATCCGATTGTATTGAGCATCGGCTGCGGGCTAATATTAAATGTCAGCGGCATTGTTTTGTTTGATAACCTAGCAAAGAGTTTAGAGCTTTTAGCGACCCCCGCCATTACCTGCGCGTTATTTGTATTAGGCGCCAACTTAGCGTTTTACAAAATTGCAGCTAACTGGCAACCCGCATTAATCGCCTCGTTAATGAAGATTTTGTTACTTCCTGCTGGGGTATTTTTAATCGGTGCATACGCATTTGAATTAGATAGAGAGATTTTGAACGTGTTAGTGCTATTAAGCGCCTCACCGGTTGGTGTAAATGCTTACCTTATTGCCAGTCAAATAGGTCAACATCAGGTGACATTAGCCGGTGCAGTAGTACTGTCAACGGTTTTAAGTGTGATTAGCTTTAGTTTTTGGTTGTCGGTATTGCTTTAACCTTTACAAACCGCCAGCTACATCAACAAAGCTACCTGTGGTAAATGATGCCTGCTCAGAGGCTAAAAAGTAAATTGCAGCGGCAACTTCCTCAGGTTGTCCACCTCGACCCAATGGCAGCTTGTCTTTAATACGCTCCACCCGATTTACTTCACCACCATCGCGGTGCATATCGGTGTAAATTAATCCTGGGCGCACTGAGTTAACACGAATACCTAACTTGGCTACTTCTTTGGCTAAACCAATGGTTAACGTGTCCATTGCTCCTTTAGATGCGGCATAATCAATATATTCATTTGGTGAACCGGTTTTAGCCGCTGCCGATGATACATTAACTATACTGCCGCCACTGGGCATTCGCTTAATCGCTTCACGGGCACATAAAAAAGCGCTTGTTACATTGGTGGTTAGCACTTCATTTATACGCGAGGCTCCCATCTCAAGTAATGGCATTTGCGGTTTCAAAATACCTGCATTATTTATAAGCACATCTAATTTGCCAAATAACTCATCTACTTTTGTAAACAGGGTCAGCACTTGCGTTTCATCAGACACATCGGCTTGCACTATTTCGGCTTTTACAGCAAAGCCGCGTGCTTGATCTGCTATTTTTTCTGCGCTGTGTTGATCCGTTTTATAATTAATACAAACATCATAACCGTGACGAGCAAAATAAATTGCGGTTGCAGCACCAATTCCTCGGCTTGCTCCGGTTATAAGTACTACTGGGTTAGATTTCATTGTCTGTCCTTATCTATACAAAATAATATTACGCCACATAAACCAATTTAAATTGTTCACAAACTAAGGGCATCATATTACTACGTTCAAATTTAGTTTCGGCAAGTTCCCGCTGATAATACGTCCAGTGCACTTTTCGCCAATAGTGAAGACTTTTATCTCCTTCACCTTCTAACGCCGCATATTCAGCGGTTATTTCGTTGTAAGGCACGATTGCGACATTCGTTGTTTCAATAATCCCTAAAGGCTCACCATGCCAGTTAGTGAAAATGGCTAAATCACCTACTTTGGGAAGCGCTTCTTTACTATGCTCAAACCAATAAAGTGATGTTGTAGTTGCTTGCTTTATGCCCTTTAAAACCAGTGCTGCACATTCATCGGCATCAATTTGATTATCACAAAAGTGCCAAACCGGGAGCTTTGTGATTGAACGACTGTAGGCGTGATTAAATTCATTTATAAGTCGTTCAATTGCTTGGGGGTTACTTGATTGCAGCAACAACTGAAATCTCAACTAACAAAGCATCGCGGGCCATTTTAGCTTCCACGCAGGCACGTGCGGGCGCATGACCTGCTGGTACCCACGCATCCCAAACCGCATTCATATCGGCAAAGTAATCCATGCTTTTTACATAAATAGTGGCGCTGAGCATATGCTCTTTTGAACTTCCCGCCTCATTTAAAAGTAACTCAACTTTATCAAGCATAGTTTGCGTTTGTTCGGTGATGCCCTGCTCTGCGTCAGCACATACTTGGCCACATAAGTACACCGTACCATTGTGCTTAACGATACGACTCATGCGAGTTGCGGTTTGAATACGTTCAATTGTCATAAAATTGTCTTTGCTAAATTAGTGTGTCGCTAATTTAGCAAATTTAAAAAGGAACGCAAGGTTTGGGTATGAGGCTAAACTGCTACGTTATTAGGTGCATGAATACTGAGGTATTGGCTTTTATGGCGACTTTCATCGTAACTCAATACGGCAACCGCTCCAGTGTTAAATATCGGCATATTCCCAGCACTCAATTGGTCAACTAAATAACTAACTATTGGCATGTGAGCTACGACCAACCAGGTATCGCATTGTGGATGCATCGCGATGAGAGTTTCTAGATAATCGGCGGCAATTTGTGGATTGCCTTCAGGGATTATATCGCTGCAAGTTTCTTCGAATAAAAAAGCGTTATGCTTTTTTACTCCTTCCGCTGTTTGCTGAGCACGAATGTAAGGGCTTACTAACAATGCCGTTGGGGTATGCGTTGCTTGCAACCATAAACCCATTTTTTCGGCCTGTTGTTGGCCAACCGAGGTCAAATTTCTACTTGCATCGTCAGCTTGCATCGGTGTTGCTTCGCCGTGGCGCATTATTAAGATTGTTTTCATAAAAAATCAACCGATTAAAGAATATAAAACAGTAGCCAGTTTGCCTGTTTGTCCGCTATATTAAAACAACGTCACACATTTCGCTTATGATATTCAGGTAAAAATCGCCAAGCAATTTAATCGCAGCCCTGAAGTTATCATTGTTGTTAACGAGTAAACTTAACGTTTCAGGAGCATCATTTGAATATCAGCCGCAATGATAACAGAACATACCGTGCCCTCACACTGGACAATGGTCTAAAAGTCCTGTTAGTGCAAGATAAAGATTCAACTAAAGCCGCTGCATCGATGGCCGTGAATGCTGGTCACTTTGACGATCCTGTTGATAGACAAGGGCTCGCGCACTTTTTAGAGCATATGCTTTTTTTAGGCACAGACCAATTTCCGGAATCCGGCGGGTTTGGTAATTTTGTTTCCCAATCCGGTGGCAACACCAACGCATGGACCGGCACCGAGCACACTTGTTATTTCTTCGATATTAACAATCAAGAGTTTGCACAAGCACTGAGCCAATTTAGCCGGTTTTTTATTGCACCTTCTCTCAACCCTGGCGAAACTGAAAAAGAACGTAATGCCATTGATGCTGAATTTAAATTAAAAATAAAAGACGATGGCCGACGCATCTATCAAGCACACAAAGAAACCGTTAATCCTGCTCATCCATTTGCTAAATTTTCAGTGGGTAATCAGCAAACCTTAGCGGATCGTAATGGCTGTGTAAGCAAAGAATTGCGAGATTTTTTTAACGCCCATTATCAAGCCCAGTGGATGAGCTTAGTGATCTGCGCTGATGCAAAAATTGACACTATGGTGCAATGGGTAACTACATTATTTAATGATATTAAAGGTCAGCAGCAACCAAAACCCGTCATTGAGGCATCACTTTATCGCGCGCAAGATCTTTGCAAAGTGCTGCATATAGAACCGCATAAGCATATGCAAAAACTCATAGTAAGTTTTGCGATGCCTAATATTGATGATTTTTATCGCCATAAAACCGTTAGTTTTATTGCGCATTTATTAGGGTATGAAGGGCAAGGATCGCTTTACTCTATTTTAAAAGCGCAAGGTTGGATCAATGCCCTCTCTGCTGGAGGTGGCATCAACGGTAGCAACTTTAAAGATTTTAATATCAGCATGGCACTGACCGATGAAGGAATTGAATACTATGAAGACATCGTTGAAATGGTGTTTGAATATATTTGTTTAATTAATCAAAACATCGATAAATTACCGCGCTTATATCAAGATAAAAAGAATCTATTACAAATCGCCTTTGATAACCAAGAAAAAGCCCGCTTAATCGATTGGGTCAGTAATTTAAGCATCAACATGCAACACTACGATGAAGCCAATTATGTGCAAGGTGACTATCTCATGGATGGTTTTAATCAAACGGCTCATGAAACTGCAATGCAATGGTTAACGCCGCATAATATGCGCTTGGTGTTGATCCATCCTGATGTTGAACCTGAGCATACCACTCAGTGGTATCACACGCCCTATCGGATCGAAAGTATTTCTAGCTGTTGGCTGGAAGCGCTGTGCGAAATTAATACTCCACTACCAGAAATGCTATTACCTACAGCAAACCCTTATCTAACCAAAGAAGTGTCATTGTATGACGTTGAGCAGCCACAAAATCACCCACTATTATTAGTAAAAGAACCTGGCTTTGATTTTTGGTTTAAACAAGACAACACTTTTCGAGTTGCCAAGGGGCACTTTTATTTGGCGATGGATTCTGACTTTGCTGTTAAAGATATCAAACACATGGCACTTACTCGTCTATTTGCAGACTTATTTATGGATAGTGTTGCAGAACAATTTTACCCGGCAGAGTTAGCTGGTTTAAGTTATCACTTAACCTCACATCAAGGTGGTTTAACCCTGCACACTGCGGGACTCTCATCGAGCCAATTAGAATTAGTTGATGAATTACTCCAAGCGTTATTTAACGTCGATATTTGCGCTAAACGTTTTGCCGAGTATAAAAAACAGTTAGTCCGCCATTGGCGTAACAGCAATCAAAATAAACCCGTTGGTGAATTATTTAGCGTGCTGGGTGCAAAAATAATGCCGTGGAATCCAGAACCAGAGCAGCTTGCTGTGGCACTTAAAGATACCAGCTTTCATCAGTTTAATTGTTTTCGCCGCGAGTTTTTTAATGCCTTGCATGTAGAGTCATTTTTGCACGGTAATTGGCGAGAAAGTGATGCAATTGAGTTTCAAAAAAAGATTGCTCACCACTTAGCTAAATCAGCTACGATTGAAGATCTAACCCGTCCGTTATTTGAAATAGACAAAATAACCCGCTCGCAACTGACCCTAAATTGTAGCGATCATGCGATGGTTATTTATTACCAAGCACAAACCGATGACGTTGTTGAAAAAGTAAAAATGATGGCGCTAAACCATCTTATTAATCAAGATTACTTTAATGAACTTCGTACCAAACAACAGTTAGGCTACCTAGTGGGCGCAGGTTATGCGCCCTTTAATACTCGTGCGGGCATCGCCTTCTACGTGCAGTCACCTAACTACAGTGCAACCGCGATTTTTGAGCGTCATAATGCGTTTCTTGAGCAATTCCTTGCTTCATTAGAGCAATTAAATGAAGAGCAATGGCAGCAACAAAAACATGGCTTAACCACCCACATCGCCGAAAAAGATAAAAACCTCCGGCTGCGTTCACAACGCTTGTGGCTTGCCATTGGTAATCAAGATCATCACTTTCATATGCAACAAAAATTGTTAGAAGCATTGGAAAACCTTAGTCTTGCGCAGATAGTTACTTATATTCGCGAGACATTTGCAGAACATAGACCAAGATATGAGCTACTAAGCGTACCTAAAACAAACAAAACGACAAAAAAGCTGATTTCTTCTCATTCTCTTTGACACAACACCGTGCTTCAATTAGATTATCTAGTGCAAAATACAGAAGTGCCCTATGATAATAATAAAAATAATATTCAACACATTCATATTCGCCTCATTATTACTCTGCTTTAGCCCATTGGGCTATAGCGAGCAATTAGTCGATCAGCAAACTTTAATGCTTTATTTACCGAGTGCATTTGTTACGTTAGTGCTGCCTTACTTATTATTCACAATCTACAAATTACGCCGCTCACGACGCCAATTATGTATTTCTGAACGGCGTTTAAAAAGCACGGTTGAAGGCAGTGGTGACACACTTTGGGATTGGAATATCAAAACTGGTGAAGTACTGCGCATTAACGATAAATACATGATGGATAGAAATACCATCATTGATGTTCCACCTAATAAAGCCCTTATTCACCCTAATGATATAGCGCAAGTTGAATTACTGTTAAAGCAACACTTTGCGGAGCAAACCGCTTTCTTTGAAGCCAGCTATCGCATTAAAGACAGCTTTGATCGCTGGCATTGGGTACTCGACAGAGGCAAGATCATTGAAAAAGATACCAATTTAAACCCGCTAAGAATGACTGGCACGGTACGCGATATCACGCAATTAAAATCAACCGAGGCACGCCTTAACTTATTCGCTAAATGTGTTGAATCACTCACTGATGCATTAGCCATTTACGATAAAAACTTTAACCTGGTTGATCTTAATCCCAGCTTTTTATCGCAGTTTGGTGGGAACCGAGATAACTATTTAAACAAGCCATTTACCTTACCAGGTTACGAGCAAAGTTATATTGATGATATTAAAAATACTGTTCGTCTTACCGACCATTGGCAACAAGAAGTTAAACTGCGCAACAGTGAGCGAAAACTACTACCGATTGAAATCTCAATCGATGAAATTAAGAATGAACATAATCAAATTTGTAACTATGTCATTGTATATTCAGATTTAACCGAGCGTAAAAAAGCCGAATCACAACTACATAACTTATCAAATCGCGATCGTACAACTGGCTTACCTAACCGAAATCTATTTTTTACCGATCTTAAAAAGCTGGCAAAACAAGACAGCCACCATGCATTACTAGTATTTGATTTAGATAACTTTAAAAAAATTAATGACTCATTAGGGCATCAACTAGGCGACAGTTTACTGGCAAAACTAGCAATGCGGTTGAGTAAACTCACCCGTGAAAAAGATGTGTTTTACCGCTTAGGTGGCGATGAATTTGCCTTAGTTATGTCTGGCACTAACGATATTCATACCATTACCAGAATGGCAAAACAGTTTTTAGCCGCCATTGCCACGCCATTTAAAATGGCAGGTCACGAATTAGTGATCACTTCAAGTGTCGGCATTGTGTTATTCCCAGAAGATGG
The DNA here is from genome assembly GCF_014163675.1 of Pseudoalteromonas sp. SR44-5. NCBI lineage: Bacteria > Pseudomonadati > Pseudomonadota > Gammaproteobacteria > Alteromonadales > Pseudoalteromonadaceae > Pseudoalteromonas > Pseudoalteromonas sp. SR44-5. The sequence continues at coordinate 30,520 of NZ_JACJDT010000024.1, read as the reverse complement.
CAATACCCCAGAACTACTGCTTAAAAATGCCGATACTGCGATGTACCATGCGAAAAAGAAAGGTAATAGCTACTTATTCTTTAACGACACCATGAACCGCCAAGCAGTAAAACGCCTGCAAATTGAAAACTTAATGCGATTTGGTTTAAAAGAAGATCATTTTGAAGTTTACTACCAACCAAAAATGAATATCCGCACCGGTAAATTCACTGGAATGGAAGCCTTAGTGCGTTTTATTACTCCGAAAAAAGGCATTATTAGTCCTGGCGTGTTCATTCCCATCGCAGAAGAAACCGGGCAAATCATCGAAATTGGTGAAGTGGTACTTCATAAAGCATGCCGTGATGTTAAAGCCTGGCTGGATGCTGGCTTATTTAATGGCCGAGTTGCGGTAAACTTGTCTGCTAAACAATTTAGCTTACCGGATCTAACTACTCGTATTGATGTGATTTTACAAAATCACGCCTTGCCATCGTACTTTTTAGAACTTGAAATTACGGAAGGTACGGTAATGGACGACCCACAAGATGCTATTTCGATCATGCGCTCTCTCAGTGCCCGTGGTATTCATTTAGCCATGGATGACTTTGGCACTGGCTACTCATCACTTGCATATTTAAAGCAGTTTCCACTTAATACCCTAAAAGTTGATAAAGCGTTTATTGATGATATGCAAACAGAGCGAGGCCGTAATATGGTTGACTCAATAGTTACCATTGCACATAACTTAGACTTACATGTGGTGGCTGAAGGGGTTGAGCAAGCAGAGCAAATTGCAATCTTAAAAGAGCTTAATTGCGAAACGATGCAAGGCTACTACTATTCAAAACCTTTATCGCGAGCTGAATTTACAGAATTTTTGAAGAAACAACAAAACCAAGCGGCACTTAGTTTAGTACAACAGGCATAAATGACAGCCTATGGTCGCCATGTGCACGCTTGTATACCCACACAGCGCACTAGTGCACGACGATAATGTAAGTTAAACAAGCACCATGCAACGGGGCCTAACAACCCTGCTAGCAGCAACCAGCGTTTAACTGGCATACCTTTTTTAATTGCCTGTGCATACATAACGACAATAGATACAACACTGATCAATAAATATTGCAAATTCACCACACCCATACCGCTTAAAATTAACCTGTAATGTACAATAATTAGTTCTTTATTTTCACTAATAAAATCAGAATATTTAATTCTTTCAGTAACAAGAATGATATACAAAAACTATTACTGTTGCTATTATCTACCCGTGTATTTGCGTGTGCAATACACATTTAAAGGATAATTAAATATTTCTAGGAGATATCATGTCAGAAAATACTTCAAATGTATACGAAGCACCAGCAGCAAACCTAACCAAAAATAATGAAAGCGGAGATAAACCTGTTTTAAATTTTGATCGTTTTTCGGCTTGGGGAGTGTTCTTTTTAGCCGTCATTACTTTTGGAATTTATGGTGTATATTGGCTAATAAGCAGAACCAATAAAGCCAATGCATTAGCAACTAAACAAATTAGTCAAGGATTGATATATGGTTATTTAGCTTTATACGTTGTGAATTTAATTCTCTCTTTTACGGGAGCACTGCCAGTGTTGTCAATTATTATTTCGCTAGCTTCTATCGTGGTCGGATTAATCTTTATTTTTTCGTTACGTTCTTCTATTTCAGAACTAATCAATAAAGGTAGTAGTGAACCCGTTAAGCTCAATGGCGTTTTAACCTTCTTCTTTAATATAATTTACTTCCAGTACAAAATTAACGAAGCAATTGATCAACAGAAATAAAAAGTAAAAAGGCATTATTTTAATGCCTTTTTCATCTCAACCTGTTTCTAAAGCACTCCTGAGTGCTTTACATTCAAATATGTATTTAGCACATTAGGAAGCAACTTTTGTGGTTGTGTATCAATTGCGATAACGCCTTCTTTTTTAAGCCTTGCCATATTAGCTTTGTGCGTATTTAATAAATCTAATGCAGCACAATAGGTCATAGCATCATCATAATTCTCTATTGGCTCTGCAAGTACTTCTGTCAATGCATGATTAGAGAGGTTAATAACTGCAACAAGGTGATGCTTTTGCAATAACTTTATAGCTGGAAGCACCTCATCTAAGCTTTGATCATCAAATGTAGTAACAAGTAATACTAAAGAACGCTTACTTCTTTTTGCGATTAATTGATTAGCTGCAACAAGGTAATCGCTGATACTTTGGTCAGGGTACAGATCATAAAAATGATTCATCACACGCGATACATTCTGTGCACCTTTAACATTAGGTAACCAGCGAATATCATGATTAAAACTTTGCATGCTAAACCAATCCCCTTGTTTGAGTACTGTATGAGCAAGTAAGAGCAAAGCATTTAATGCGTGATCAAAGTGAGTACCCGCAATGGTATCTATATTCATCTTCTTCGATGCATCAAGCATTACAACAACGTGCTGATTTTGTTCTTCTTGGTACTCTTTAGAAATTAGTTTGCGACGTTTACTTGTAGCCTGCCAGTCTATCTGTTTAATACTGTCACCTTGTCGGTATTCCCTAAGTTGATGGAATTCAATACCATCACCTCGTTTTTTTGTCAGTTTTAAACCACTTATTGGTGTGTTTGTCACCCCATTAAGCGCTTGATTTTGTGCTACTCGACTAAAATCTGGGTAAACTTTTAACGCTAAATCTTGAGGTATTATCCAATTTGCCTGCCACAGCTTTAACCGTGAACTAATTCTAAGCTCAACGGCAGCCAATTGCGCATCTCCGCGTTGATGTGCGCACATACTCCATTGTAAACGAGCTTGCTCATTTTCTGCCAGAGTTACGCTGGTATATAATTCAGATAGCTCAATCGCATTGCTTAGGTGCAAACTTATATCAGTAATTAATAATTGCTCTGAAGTATTTTTAATACTTAGTTTTACTGGTTGCCAACGCCCCAATGACATGTTTTGATTGGTGTTTATCTCAATACTTAATTTATGTTTGAAGCGAGTAGGCAAATAATCTAATAACGCTAGTACAAGCAGTCCAGCAATGAGTACTGTAGTTAATAAACTCGCTGTCTCAGTAAAGATTAATATGGGTAACAGCAAAACTAATGCGCAAACCAGCTGCAACAAAAGCTTTGCTGGTCGTAACTTAGTGCGGATCATGATCTAGGCGCTTCAACACTGGCTAGTATTGCTGAAATCACTTCATTAAAAGACACCCCTTCTAACTCTAGATCGGCTGAAAGTATCAAGCGGTGGCGTAAAATATTAGGTACCACTAGCTTAACGTCATCAGGGGTAACAAAATCTCGGCCATTCATCAATGCCATTACTTTTGCTGCTTTAATAATGTTGATTGATGCTCGTAGTCCTGCACCATGTAATACTCCTTGCCATGTTCGCGAACTACGAACTAACTCCACCGCATAATTATAAATCTTTTCATCTACTAAAATGTCAGCACATAATTGCTTAATCTGAGCAATATTACTGACGCTTAATACTGCCGGCAATTGGCTAACTTCTGACTCATTCGAAACAACTTTGGTGTTGAGCTTTAATAATTCAACCTCGGCCTCTAATGATGGAAAACCCAATTCAATTTTCATCATAAAACGGTCTAACTCAGCTTCAGGTAATGGATAAGTCCCCTCTTGATCAAGCGGATTTTGCGTTGCAAGTACCATAAACGGTGAGTCAATAGATAAGGTTTCGCCATCAATGGTAATTTGTTGTTCTTGCATTACTTCCAATAAAGCTGACTGAGTTTTAGCAGGTGCTCGGTTGATTTCATCAGCAAGCAAAATATTGGTAAATGCAGGGCCTTTTTTTATATTGAAATCGCCTGACTTCATATCATACATACTGTGTCCTACAACATCAGATGGCATTAAATCGGGTGTAAATTGCACTCGTGAAAACGACACACTTAAGCTCTTCGCTAATGCTCTTACAAGTAAAGTTTTGCCAAGGCCCGGTACTCCCTCAAGTAATACATGACCTCCTGCAAATAACACAGTTAACACATCTTCAATAATGGCATCTTGTCCAACTAACACACGGGAGATATTATCCTTAACTTGCTTAACTGCTTGCGCCGCATCCGTTAAGCTTATTTGTCCTGTTGCAAATTCGGTGCTCATAGGGCATTCCTTAATTGTTTAAATAGTTTGATATACTCTGTTCGTTGTTGCTGAGATTCTGGCAATTCAACACTTAGAAGCTCAGCTACCTGTTGCTTATCAAAATGCACTAAGTTAGCGATTATCTCTGCTTGGCGAACTTCGGTTAGTGATTTGAAGTGAGGGATCCTAGTTTCTACTTTGGCGTTAAAATCTTTTTTTAATGCAGTAAACAAGCGTTGCTCAAAACCGTGCTTTATATAAAAATTAGCAATCGCTCGAATGTGGTGTTTAAAGCCTACGGTTAAAATTAAATCAGGCGCATAAGCGCGACCAATACGACTACTAATATGCCAAATAAATAATAACATCAATAGCATCACACAGATCACCCACTGCCAGCTCCATTGCCATAACTTAGCAAACCAATTAGGGTAACTTAAATAAGGAACATAAGTTATTACATCAACCCCCTGACTCAACCAAACCAGTAAACTGCCATGATCTAAATGGCGCAACTGATAGTTTGTAAAGGGAGCTAGAGACGGCATCACAATAATACGGCCATCACCAAATTTAAAATCACACATGATAACTTGATCATCACTATTTTTGGTGGCTATACCTGGGCAGTTTTCAATTTCAAATGCCTGACTCAATTCTAAATCCAGTTGGGTATTTTCATTGAGCGTTAACACGCTATTTTTCTGCCCCTCTTTTACCATCACAAAATGATTTTCAAAAATCCCTTCACTCGTGTTTACACTAATCCCAAGATCTTGAAAGGTAAAAGTATTGTCTAAACCAAGTTCATCCCTTTGCTTATTTAATATATAAACAAGACGCCCACCTTCACTCACCCATTGGGACAATTGCTGATCAAGTGTGTGCGAATTACTAAGCGCCGCTTCATCGACAATTAGCATGCTGCGGTGATCAATAATAAGTGGTTGTTGATTATTGTTATCTAATTGCTTTTCTTTTTTCCATAGCACCCCATGTTCAGCTAATAATCTCTGCGCCATTGTGAAATTATCTTTGCTAACTTCGGAGTGAAAACCTATTTCAATCTCTTCTTTTTGCCAGTCAGCTGACAACAACGCTGAGCCAATAAAAAAAACTAACACACAGCACAAAAAAACCACCACAAACTTAAGCTTCATTTATTTGCTCCTTGTTTGCTGATGCCATAGCCTCTATTTGTGCTATTAATACGTTAAAATCAAAATTAAGTGATTGATGGCCCCAAGCCACTTTTACCCAAGCAGAAAAAAGTTGAGTAAAAACATCTTTGCTTTGCTCAGTGACTTTTGCATCAATTGCTGATTTACACTCTGTTTCAGTCATCGAACGGTGTAATTTTACTTGATGAGTGCTCTGCGCCCAGCGAAGCGAAAAATGCAGTAAATAAGCAAGCGCTAGACGCTGATTATTCTCATGATATGCTGACCTTGCTGCTGCAATTAAATCCTCAGGTAAGTCTTGCGGTTTAATATCAGCAAACATGGTTGGGATTATATGTTCTCGATGCTGATTTTTTTGTCTTTTCGGTAATTCTAGTGCTAAGAAGAAGCCACGCTTTTTAACTAATAAATACACCAACCACAACACAAATAAAACAATTAGCAACCAAATAAAATAACTAAGAAAATTGCCTAAGCTCTTGAAAAAATTAGCAAGCCAACGATAATCACCATCCGCTGAAGAGTCCTTTTCTAAATCAAAATTTGGTACCCAAGTGGTTTTCTTTTCGATAACATCATCCTGCGCATAAAGTGTAGAAACTTGCTCTTTTATAATTAACTTATCTATTGGCTCTGCCATTGACTTACTCGGCACAGCAAACAAACAGCAAGCAAAAAACAAGCAAGCACTTGATAATAAAGTATTTAATCTGGCACGCATATTTTTGAAGGTTAGCTCAATGTCCCAGCCTTCTAAATCTATACGGCGGTGCAAGTAGGCCATAAAACCTCCGGTGACAAATAATGGTGCGACTAAAGCGACACTGATCACATACACACTATTAAATGCAATTTCCATCCACAAAGGGCTTTCTAATATTTGATACAATGGCTCTTCAAGTGATAGCGACGTTGGAATAAGGGTAAAAATAATCGCAGAAATACCGATCATTAAGATAAACTCAAAATGTACGCAAAACATCATCCAAAGCGTTTGTTTGGGCTTTGATGTTGCAAACAGCACCTGTTTTCGCATTTCTTTACGACGGCCATCTAGCCTTTCTAACTGTGTTACAGGTGCTAAAAAAGCTCTGTTAGGGCTCAGTCGATAAAGCGTCATATTGATGAATATGTCACCCGCTTGCAGCTTCAGGATTGATTTTAAACTACTCGAAATGGTTGCCTGTTGATTAAACACTACTTTTGACATGTAGTCTAAAATTGGCCGTTCAAATAACGGTTTAAAAAACCATACAATAAAGGCGCTCCATGACCAACCAAACAATACACCGGCAAGGATGAACACTGGCACAGCTAAACAAATATACAAACTAAATAATGGTAAAAAATGTTGTTTAGTAAGTAATACCGTCAAATCAAACGTTTCATAGGCGCCGCGTTTTCGAGGATTAAAGCTAAGACGATTAAGTTCCATAGCGCATACCTCTATACAATCGATAAATTACATATATCCAACAAACAGTACCTACGACGAATTTAATTTCATGAGCAATGGCACGGGGCGACCAAAATGCTTCAATAAAGGCAGCTAAAACTAACATAACAAAAGCACCAACAATTAATGGTAGTGCTGTTTTAGCCGCTTTTTTCATAGCATAACTGCGTGTAAATTGGCTTGGGTTTAATAACGCGTAGCCAATCTGACATCCCGCGGCAGAGGCAATAATAATCGCTGTTAATTCAAACGAACCGTGAGTAATAACAAACGAGAAAAATGTTTTTTCAAAACCAACATTGACAATATGCGCACCAATGGCGCCGAAATAAAAACTATTAAATAGCAAAAAGAATACAGCACCGAAACAAAGTAAAACTCCCCCTGCAAACATTTGAAAGGCAATACCAATGTTGTTATATATATAGACACCAAACATCAATATATCTTTGTCAGGAGCACGAGTCTCCGTTTGAACAGCTCCAGTTGGGTTATACATTTTTTCAATTTCAAGCACCGTACTTTGACCTAAAAAAGTATAAACGGCATCTGGATAAAGGGTGACCCAAATAAAAGCAATAACCGCCAACCCCCAAAATGCCAACAAATTAGCGCCTAACATGAAACGGTTTTCGTACAAAGCACGAGGAAAAGCAGTGCGGGCTATTTGCCAAATTTCTGAAAATTGGTTTTTGCGGGATAAATACAGTGTTTTTTGACCGTGTTGTACCAGCTGATTTAGCTGCTGAATTAGTAAAGGACTGTACTGCCTACTTCTTGCGATGGCTAAATCGTTGCAAATTTTTCGATATAATTTAGGAAAGTCTTCAGGAAAAGTACTATTTAGTTCGCAATATGCTTGAAATTGTTGCCATATTTGGCTGTTTAAATTTACAAATTGAGTTTGCTTCATTGCTTACTCTCACTATTGGAGCGACCACTGTTGATATTATTCTGCCCAGCAAAATGCCTTGCGTAATTAAATAATGTTTCAACACTATCATTTTCTTCGATATTTAATGGCTTGGATAAAATATTTGCTATTTCTTGACGTCTTGCAGGAGAAAGTTCATGGGCACGCTCAGTAAAGTCTAAAACAGCTAATTGCTCTTCGGTACTAAACGCAATGCTAGGTACTTCAGCTGGCCCGTCTGGTAATAACTCCCGACTCATAGCGTCTTCTTCGTAAACTACGATAGTTCCTGCAGCCCAATCACCGATGCGTTTGAAACGGGGATTAAAACACATAACAATTAAACCAAGAAAATAACCAACAGGCAGCATATCTGCGGGGCGAATTAAGTTTCTTACAACAATTTGTGAAAAGGTTGGAGGTAAGCCATTATCTTGAACAACACGAATTTTTAGACGTTTTTTACCTGGGGTCTGGCCATTTTTAACTTCATAAAAGATGTTATACCCCCATGAAATTAAAAAATACATGACAAGTAAAATACCTTCCCCAAAATCGCCGAATAACATAAGCACAGTAGCGATAATGGCTATCAAAATTGTGCGAAGAATAAAATCGATGATGTAGGCGTAACTACGCGAAACCAATCCAGCGGATGTGATAGCTATATCCACACCTTCAGGTAATTTAACAAACGCCCTATTTTCCAATCCATGGTTTAGCATTACATTTACTACAAATTTGATGATTAGATAAAGTTGAACGTATCGAAAGAAGTAACATTCAACCAAGGAAATGACGCGTTATAATGCGCGTTTTTGTGTTATTTTTCAATATTCCTTTAGTATAAAATGTTTAATCATGAAAAACATTAAGTAGCTGGACTTAACCGCTTCAGCCATTTCACACATTTCTAGTTTACTTTTGAGGTATTTATAAACTCGGTAAAAATAACAAAACATAGAGGGGATTTAAGTGTGGAGGGGATTGATTATTCAATTTAGTTCAAGAGTTTTTTCTCACCCTGCTTTAAATAAAGAATATACCTACGAAGTCCATAAAACACCCAAGCTACTTAAATTAATTAAATAGCTTGGGTGTTTGATGGATTAATACTGCAAAAGACGTAAAGATTATTATTTTTCAGCACGGCCCATAAATTTATGCTCTGCGGTATTAATACGGATGCGGTCACCTGTAGAAATATGCTCCGGCACTTGAATGATCAAACCAGTTGATAATCGTGCAGGTTTAGAGCGAGCGCTCGCTGAAGCACCTTTAATTGAAGGGTCTGTTTCTTCAACCACAAGTTCAACACTTGATGGTAAATCTAATCCCACTGGTGCGCCATCAATTACAATGACATGCACGCCTTGGGTTTCTTCGTTGACGAATAAAATTTCTTCGCTGATCGCTTCTTTATTAAGATTATATGGCGTGTAATCTTCGTTATCCATAAATACGTATTCTTCGCCATCTAAATACGAGAACATTGCTTCACGACGAGTTAAATCAGCTAGTTTTAACATGTCGCTATCTTTGAATGTTTCATCTACTTTGCTACCAGTTACTACATCGTACAAGCGCATACGGTACAAACTTCCACCAGCACGGCCTTGTGGTACAGAACGAACAATATCTTTAACCACTAAAACGCGGCCATTAAACTCAATCGCAGTACCTTTTTTAACTTCACTTGCCTTTGGCATCAGTGTATTTCCTATAATTTATAAATCCCCAGAAACATACCACGAACTGGATTTTCTTCAATAAGAAAATATCACATACCGCTATTTTTCTCGTAGGGCCTGTATTTACTCATAAATTTTACCTATTAATCGATTTTTCATGACTAAACTACGAAAAAGCTGCTATGGTTAAACTACCAAAAATGACCTCAAGGACTGGATCATGGATCAGCACACTGCACATGAGTATTTAGCAAAAAAACCTCTGGTTATGGTTACCAAACCTTTCGGCCAAGAAGTTGATGTATATAAAGTAAACCATAAAATGTTTGCCACTTTATCGGTTGGCAACGAAGGGGAAACTGACGAAGACGGCAACCCTATTTGGTGGATGAATTTAAAATGCGACCCGGATGAAGCGCAATCACTTCGTGATATTTTTCCTTCAGTGATCCCGGGCTATCATATGAATAAACGGTTATGGAATACTGTTATTTTAGATGGCTCAATCCCGCAAGGTGAAATTGAACGTATGATTGATAATTCATTTAACTTAGTGGTTGCCAATATGCCGGAAAAAGATCGCAAAGCGATTGAAATTCATATGTAAGTCACAATTTTAATGTTGTACTGCGCAAGCTACTTGTTCAGTACAACTTAGCCTTACTCCGTACACGTTAGTAAAAAATGATGATCATCAAATAATACCCCACCAATTTCGTAAGCTGACGGTTCAACGCTAACTAACTTAAAGCCACATTTAGCCAACACTTTTTCTGAGCCTACATTCCCTTTTGTAACCACAGCAGTAAATTGTTGAATGTTAAACGCTGTCGTCGCCCATGTTAAAAATGCTTGTAGTGCTTCAGTTGCATAACCTTGACCATAAAACTCAGGCATTAACAGATAACCAACTTCGGGAGTGTTTGATGAGGATGTTGTAAGCCCTGTAACGCCCACTTTTTTGCCTGTTTTTATTTCAATGATCATCAAACACAAAGACTTATTGGCTGTAGGGTGCCCCGGCGCCAACCGCTGCATAAACTTACTACGTATTTGCGTATCAGAAGGCCTGTCAAAACATTTTTCAATAACGCATGGCTCATCATGCAAAGCTAAAAAAAACGCCCAATCGTCTTGTTCAAGGAGCCTCAATTGTAATCTTGCAGTGCTGATGTTCATTATTCGTCTTTACGCGGTATCAGTTAGGGATGCCCCTGTTATAACAACAAAGCAAAATGATTTCAGCAACTAAATTTTTTAAATTCTAGGCATAAAAAAACGCACTTCAAACTATCCGTGCGTTTTTATAACTAGCAATTAAATACTATTTCACTTTATCATCGCTTGCATCGGCTGGGGGCGTGTCGGTTACCGATTCAGCTTCAGTAGCTGGCGCTGGCGGAACAATAACTTCTTGGGCCTCAATCGCTTCGACAGGTTCTACATCGGTAACGTCTTGCGTAGCCGCCACGGTTTGTTCTACCACAACTGCTTTACTTGGCTGTGCAGACTCAGGCTGATAAAAGCTTGCACCAGCATCAGCCATCGAAACTAAAGCTGCACACGGCGCAAATACCGGGTTAAAGTTAGCAAAAGTAGCCATTTCTGAGCTTACTTTGTTTGCGCCAAGTTTATCCATATAGCTAAATGGACCACCTAAAAATGGCGGGAAGCCAATACCAAAGATTGCGCCAATATCACCATCACGAGGACTGGCAATAATGCCTTCGTCTAAACAGCGGGCAGCTTCGTTAAGCATTTGTGCCACACAACGTTTAGCAATTTCGCTTTTATTTAAACGTGGTGATGGGCTCACGCCGAGTAATTCGTAAACTGATTCGTCTACTTTTTTAGCTTTCTTATCGTAAAGATAAAAACCACGGCCAGTCTTCCGGCCTAAGCGTTTGGCATCAATTAAACGTGAAAACGCATCGGGTGCTTTAAAACGATCACCGAGTTCTTTTTCAAGAATTGGCGCAATCTTAGAGCCGATATCAATGCCGACTTCGTCTAATAGTGCTAATGGTCCAACAGGGAAACCAAACTCAACGAGTGCCGCATCAATCTTTTCAATTGGCTCACCTGCCAGTAATAAGTTAGCCGCTTCATTCACATAAGGCGCTAAAATACGGTTAACGTAAAAGCCTGCGCTATCTTTAACAACGATTGGTGTTTTACCTTGCTTACGGGCAAAATTTACAATCCGGGCGATAGTCTCTTCTGAGGTGCCTTCGTGTGGAATGATTTCAACCAATGGCATTTTCTCAACTGGTGAGAAATAATGTAAGCCAATTACATTCTCTGGACGGGCAGCTTCTGCCGCAATTTGTGAGATAGGCAATGATGACGTGTTACTAGCAAAAATTGTGTTTGCTTGGCATTCACGTTCTACATCTGCCACCATACCTTGCTTAAGGCTTAGGTCTTCAAATACCGCTTCAATCACTAAATCAATGTGTTTAAAACCACTGTAGTTAGTTGTACCAGTAATTCGGTTCATAGTTTGTTGCAGTTCAGCCTTAGATAAAATACGGCGCTTTTGCTTTTTATCTAAAATTTTATAGCTGTAATTCATGGCATTACTTATGCCCTGCTCTGCAACATCTTTGATACGAACTGGTACACCGGCTTTTACAGCACTAACATGGGCAATACCTGCGCCCATTAAACCGCCGCCTAGTACGGCTGTTTTAGTGATTGCTGGAGCGTCGTCGTTGCGCCACTCTTTTTTCATTTCAGTGGTGGCAAAAAATATCCCACGTAATGACTTTGATTCGCTACTCATTACTAAAGTAGCAAAACCTTCCGCTTCTGTTTTATAAGCTTTTAGTTCATCCAGCTCAACACTTGCGCGTATTGCTTTGATAATAGCCAACGGCGCAGGATAATGACCACCGGTTTTTTTCAGTACATTTTCTTGTGCTTTTTTAAAGATGAAGTTTCGGCCAAACGGATTCGATTCTAATAATTGGCTAATACGATCAAGCTTAGGCTTGGCCGCTTTCGCTTTACCTTTTGAAGCAAATTCTTTTGCTACTTTTAGCAATACGGTCTGTGGTACACAATCATCTACCAAACCCGATTTTTTAGCTTGTTTCGCGCGAATTTGTTTACCTGTTAACGTCCACTCAAGGGCTTTTTGCAAACCAACCAGTTTAGGCAAGCGTTGCGTTCCACCACCACCGGGTAATAAACCAAGTTGTACTTCAGGTAAGCCTAGTTTAGTGATATCACTGTCTGTACATACGCGATAATCGCACGCCAAGGCAAATTCTAAACCACCACCCAATGCCGCACCATGAATGGCACTAACAGTTGGAAATGGCAGTTTTTTCATATCAAAAAATGCACGGTGGCATAATTCGCTGATCGCCAGTGCATCATCACGACTTTGCACGTTATCAAGCATTTTTACATCAGCACCAGCAATAAAGTTATCGCTTTTACCACTAATGAATACCATGCCCTTCACTGACTGCTGTTTTGCGTCATCAAGTAAGGCTGTTAAATCATCTGCAAAAGTGTCGCGCAGGGTATTCATTTTTTCGCCCGGCACATCAATGGTGACAACGGCAATACCGCTATCATCAACGTCTAAATTAAATACTGACTGTGTCATTACGCACTCTCCAATACAAAGGCTGCACCTAAGCCACCTGCGGCACACGCAGTTGTTAGTGCTAAGCCACCGCCACGGCGGTTGAGTTCATGTAAACTTTGGGTGATAAGTCGTGCGCCGGTGGCTGCAAATGGATGACCATATGCAAGCGAACCGCCTAAAACGTTAAACTTATCCATGTTAATTTCACCAATCGCTTTGCTGCGACCGAGTTTTTCTTGCGCAAACTTATCTGAGGCAAACATTTTCATGTTCGCTAACGTTTGTGCTGCAAAGGCTTCGTGCATTTCAATTAAATCAAGATCGGCAAGCGTTATGCCAGCTCTCGCTAAGGCAACAGGCGTTGAATGAGCCGGCCCCATTAGCATGTCTTCATTCACACCAATGGCAGAGAATGCAAAGCTACGTACATAACCTAAAATGTTATAGCCTAATGCTTTGGCTTTACTTTCGCTCATCATTAATACCGCTGCTGCACCATCAGTTAGCGGTGTTGAGTTTGCAGCAGTGACTGAGCCATGCTGACGGTCAAACGCTGGTTTTAATTTAGCGTACCCTTCAACCGTTGAATTATGGCGAATATTATTATCTTGTTCGATAAAACTTTTATACGGCGGTAAATGTGCAGTCATCACTTCATCAGCAAGTTTACCATCTGCCCATGCTTGGCTAGCAAGAGTATGTGAACGATGTGCTAAGGCATCTTGATCTTCACGGCTAATACTGTGAGTTTTTGCCATCTGCTCGGCAGTTTGACCCATAGATAAACCAGTTGAATATTCTGCAACCGCAGGCGGTACTGGTAATAAATCTTTTAAACGCAGCTTAGAGAATATTTTTAAGCGTTGCCCTAAGGTACGTGCTTTATTAAGATCAACAAGGCTACCTGCTAATTTTTTACTTACGCCGATTGGCAATACCGATGACGAGTCTGCACCACCAGCAATACCCACTTGCACCGAACCTGCCATGATTGATTCAGCCACATTAGCAATCGCCTGAAAACTAGTGGCACAAGCACGTGATACGGAGTACGCATCAACAGATACTGGCATGCCAGTACCCAATACGATTTCGCGGGCAATGTTTGGCGCTTCTGGCATTTGTACTACTTGACCAAACACTAATTGATCAATTTCAGATTTATCAAAGTTAAGGCGTTCAAGCATTTCGTTAACGACTAACTTCCCCATATCAAGGGCTGGTACATGATGAAATGCAGTTGCTTGTTTAGCAAATGGCGTACGTAAACCACTGACGATGGCAATACGATCGCCCTTTGCTGTTTTTAGTATATTTTGCTCAGACATTAATGCTCTCCCGCTGACAGGTCTGACCTGTTTGTTTTCCTCGATTCTAAACAACCCGTGTGCTAAAGCCAATAGCGAAATTGAAAATAGTATAATTAGTTACCAACCATAGGCTTTTTTTAGCATATTTACAAAAAATACTGCGCTTTCTATGCTAGGGTAAAAATCGTTAAAAAATAACGAACTATTTTGAAAACTTGAGTCTAACACTTGTGTTATAAACTATTTACCCATATTACTAGTTAAGCTTTTATAAACCTTGCAAATCAGGACAGTTTTTTTACTATGGCCACTAACGTATTTTCACAATTAAAAACTTATTTAGATAGCCAAATTATTGGCCAGCCAGAATTAACGCAAGCACTACTTATTGCTATTTTAGCCGATGGTCACTTATTAGTAGAAGGCCCTCCAGGGCTTGCTAAAACTCGCGCAGTAAATGCATTAGCCAAAGGCGTTGAAGGCTCATTCCAACGCGTACAGTTTACCCCAGATCTATTACCTGCTGACGTAACCGGTACTGATATTTATCGCCAACAGACCAGCGAATTCGTTTTTGAAAAAGGCCCACTCTTTCATAACCTTATTTTAGCCGACGAAATTAACCGTGCCCCAGCTAAAGTGCAATCAGCCTTATTAGAAGCCATGGCTGAGCGCCAAGTCACGGTTGGTAAAAACACTTATCCGCTGTCGGATTTATTTATGGTGATGGCAACCCAAAATCCACTGGAGCAAGAAGGTACTTACCCGCTACCAGAGGCGCAATTAGACCGTTTCTTACTCCACCTAAGTATTGATTATCCAGGCGCCGAGCATGAGCTTGATATTTTACGCCTGACCCGTGGCGAAGCGTTGAGCGAGCATCAAGCACCAGCACAACAAATTAGTCAAAGCGATTTATTTGCCTCTCGCAAAGCAATTTTAGGGCTGTATTTAGCCGAGCCACTTGAGCAATATTTAGTGCAACTTATTATTGCAACGCGTGAAGGCGCAAAACTAGACGCCCAATTAGGCAGCTGGATTGAATATGGCGCAAGTCCGCGTGCCACCATCGCCTTAGATAAATGTGCCCGTGCTCATGCATGGTTACAAGGTCGTGACTTTGTTGCTCCAGATGATATTCAAGCTGTGTTACATAATGTTCTGCGCCATCGCATTATTTTAAGCTATGAAGCACAAGCCGATGGTATTACTAAAGATCAAGTCATTAGCCGTATTTTAGAACTTGTTGCCGTGCCATAAACCATGCAAAGCCAATTAGATAACCAACAGTGGCTCAGCCTAAGTCATAGCCATGGGGTCGACTTAGGCTTGAAAGAGCTGATGTATTATAAAGCGAAAGCTCGCTTATTAGAGCTTGCGCCAAAAGTTAAAATTAGAAATAGCCTGACCGGCCAATATCTCGCGCCTCATAAAGGCCGTGGTATGGAGTTTGCTGAAGTACGTCATTATCAACAAGGCGATGATATTCGCTCAATTGATTGGCGCGTTACAGCACGTACTGGCGAAACACACACTAAGTTGTTTCAAGAGGAAAAAGAACGGCCAGTGTTTGTGTTTACAGACTTTTCTAATTCAATGCTGTTTGGCTCAAAGCTATTACTTAAATCTGTGCAAGCGGCGCATATCAGTGCCTTGGTTGCGTGGTCAGCGTGCCAACGCGGCGATCGCATCGGTGGCATAGTGTTTAATCAACACGGTCATTTAGAGCTCAAGCCCAGCGCCCGCGAAAAAGCCGTGTTAAAACTATGCCACAATTTGTGTAATAACCACCAGCAAGCACTCGCGCAGATTGATGAGCCCGCAGACAATAAACTCAGTGATAACCTAAAACGTTTGAATCATTTAGCCAAGCCGGGCAGCTTAGTCTATTTAGTGTCAGATTTTAGCGCCCTTGATGATGCCAGTTTTAAACAACTCGAAATACTGAGTCGACATTGTGAACTGATCGGCTGCCATATTAGCGACCCATTTGAGCATCAGCTACCGGCGTTTAAACAAACAGTCACGGTGAGCGCCAACGGCAGTGACTTTGCGTTACCGCTGATGGATAAAAGTTTTCGTGATAAATTTGCTAAAACTGCTGAGCAAGCATTTACCACACGAATGCAACGCTTAACTAAATCGGGTCTTAATTTAATATCATTCAATGCAGCCACACCTCTTGAGCTGCAATTAGTGAGAAAGTAATATGCAAACCTCTCCATTAGCTGGCCTCCATGATGTGATTGTGCCAAGCCATGTTTCTTGGTGGCCTTTAGCACCTATTTGGTGGCTCATCATTGTCGTGTTACTCGTAACTGTAAGCTTTATAAGTTACCAGTTGTACCGGGCACGGCAGTTTAAAAAAGCCAAACGCCAAGCTATTTCCCTCAGTGAACAACACGCAGAAGATGCCCAGCAACTACATATTTTAATTAAACGCCTGGTTTTACACTATTATCAGCAAAGTGCTGCATCACAAGGCACGAAACAATGGTGTATTACTCTAAATAAGCTGACCGGACAACAATTTACTGAACACGAGCTGATGAGCCTTTATCAATCACAAAGCAATCAAACTGCGCTGGCACAGAAATTAAAACTCGCCATTGTGCAATTTAAATTAAAGGAGCCGCTGAATGTTTGAATTTAGCTGGCCTTGGTTATTTGTATTATTACCGCTGCCTTGGTTGTTGCGCTTATTTAAGCCAGTGCACAGTGAAGGCAATACCCGCTTACGTATTCCAAGCTTCGCCAAACACAATTTAGGCGCGCAAGTTGTCCAGCAACAGGCGCGTGGTATTAGTATATTTGAATGGTTGGTTTGGTTGCTTTTAGTCACCGCTTTAGCTAACCCAACCTGGCTTGATGAGCCAATTACCTTACCTAACGAAGGCCGCGATATCATGCTAGCTGTGGATTTGTCAGGATCAATGACCGAGCAAGATATGGCTTATCAGGGCCAATATGTTGACCGTTTAACTATGGTAAAAGCGGTATTAAGTGACTTTATTGAGCAACGTCAAGGCGATCGTTTAGGGCTGATTTTATTTGGTGATACGGCATTTTTACAAACACCACTAACGCGAGACGTTAAAACCGTAAGCCAAATGCTATCAGAAGCGCAAATAGGCTTGGTTGGCCGTGCCACCGCCATTGGCGATGCGCTGGGCTTATCAGTAAAACGTTTTGCCAGTAAAGATGAAAGCAATCGCATTGTGGTGTTATTAACAGATGGTCAAAACACCGCCGGTAACTTAGATCCAGAAGAAGCCCTACTGCTTGCCCGCGAAGAAGGCATTAAAGTGTATACCATCGGCGTAGGCTCTGATAATCCGCGTGGCTTTAGCTTATTTAATATGGGTGGCATGAGCGGAGGTAGTTTAGATGAAACCCTGCTAAAACGTATTGCCGAACAAACTGGCGGCCTTTATTTTCGCGCAAAAGACGTTGCCGGCTTACAACAAATTTATCAAGAACTTGATAAACTTGAGCCGATCAGCGCTGATGAGCAAACCTTTCGCCCACAAAGTGCGTTATTTTACTTCCCTTTATTAATTGCACTGACCTTGATTGGTCTGCGCGTTATGTTTATCAGTGCAAAAGCATTAAGACAGGAGGCCTAATGGACTTTGAATTTATCCGCCCGACCGTATTGTGGTTATTAGTTCCTGTGTGTTTAGTGTTTACTATTGCAATGATAAAGCACAAGAAAACCAGCCAAGGTGAATTAATAGCAGCTCACTTAGCAAAATTTGTGATCAACACCAACAACCAAAAAAACACGCAACCCATGTGGCTAATTGCCCTCTTTGCAGTGTTAGCCGTTATTTTTAGCGCAGGGCCCAGTTTTGAAGAAAAACAAGTGCCGGTATTTCAAAGCAAAAATGCCCGTGTAATTGTGATGGATATGTCGCTATCGATGTACAGCACGGATATTGCGCCCAGTCGTTTAGTGCAAGCGCGCTTCAAAGCGCTGGATATGATCAAACTATTTAAAGAAGGTGACACTGCGTTAGTGGCCTATGCAGGCACTGCTTATACCATTTCGCCGCTAACCAATGATGCCGCGACGCTTGAAAACCTGATCCCAAGTTTAAGCCCAGATATCATGCCTGATAAAGGCTCCAACGTACTTGCTGGGCTTGATGCTGCAAAAGAGTTATTAACACAAGCCGGATACCTTGAAGGCGATATTATCTTAGTAACAGATGGTATTGAACAAAGTGAGCAACAAGATATCAGCCAATTTACAGACGCTAACCCTTATCGATTAAACATTTACGGTATCGGAACAGAGCAAGGCGCGCCAATTAAACTTCCTGAAGGTGGGTTTTTAAAAGATAGTTACGGGCAAATTGTGGTGCCCACCATCAACATCAGTATGCTTAATGGTCTAGCAAGAAACAGTGGCGGTAAATTTGCGACTTATCAACCGAGTGCCCGCGATATTCAAATTTTTGCTCCCAGTGCAAATAGTGAAATACTGAAAAATGAAAAACAAAGTCAAGCGCTCTGGCGTATTGATGCGGGGATTTATGGCTTGTTTATTTTACTGCCAATGATGCTGTGGATTTTTCGCCGAGGAGCTTTTGCAGCTGCATTTTTAGTGGTGAGCTTTTTACCGCAACACAATGCTTATGCAGTAGAGCTGCCTTCGGTCTTTAAAAATCAAGATCAACGTGCGCTGGACGCTTATCAACAAGGTGAATATGAGCAAGCTGCCACAGCAAATTCTAGTCAACTAAAAGGCGCTGCGCTTTACCAGCAAGGTAATTTTGATGCTGCATTGGCACAATTTAGCCAAGATAAAAGCGCCACTGGTTTATATAATTACGGTAATGCTCTAGCAAAGGCAGGCAAGCTCGACGAAGCAATTGTCGCCTATCAGCAAGCACAAGCTTTGCAAGACGACTTTACCCAAGCAAAAGAAAATCAGGCACTTGTTGAGCAATTGAAAAATCAACAGCAACAGCAGCAAAATCAACAAGGCCAAGACGGCGAACAAAACCAAGATCAAGACCAAAAAAGCCAAGATGGTGAACAAGGTCAAGATCAGCAAAATAAAGATAAGTCACAGCAAGGTGAGCAGCCAAATCAGGATCAGCAATCTCAACAAGGCGATGAATCTGAGCAAAGTGATGAACAGCAGACTGATGATAAACAGCAAGATGGCAAACCATCTGATCAACAAACTGATAAGCAAAACGATCCACAAATGGAGGCTGAACCTCAGCAAGGTGATAAAACTGATGAGCAACAGCAACAAGATGCGCAAACCGAGCCCAAAGATGACTCTGCAAACGATGATAAGCAGGCGCAGCCACAAATGACTCCTGAGCAACAGCAACAAGCTGTGCAAGCGCAAACCGCAGAGCTTACCAACGAAGAAAAAGAGAAAGCGCAGCAGCTTAGTCAGTTATTGCGAAAAGTACCCGATGATCCCGCAATCCTGTTACGTAACAAAATGCAATTAGAAGCCCAAAAACGAAACAATCAACGCCGTCCACAAGGAGTCGAAAAATCATGGTAATGCGATTAATCTGTTGTTTATTGCTTATCAGCGCTATGCCCTCGTGGGCCGTTACGCAATTACAAGCCAGTGTTGATAAAAACCCGGTACTAGCGGGTGAATTTTTTATGCTCAATATCAGTGCAGATGACACCATAAAAAATGATCAACCTGATACCTCTGTCCTGTTAAAAGACTTCGTGGTTGGCCGCACCAGTGTCAGCACCCGCACAAACATCATTAATGGTAGTATTTCAAAAGAAACCACCTGGTCTATTAAACTTATGACCCGCACTGCCGGTGATTATACAATCCCAGCATTTAGTGTAGCAGGTGCCAGCTCTGCGCCCATTGCATTAAAAGTGGCTGAACGCAGTAAAGATGCGCAGCAAAACAACGATATTTTTATTAAAGCATCGCTTTCAAGTGACAGCCTATTTGTTCAAGAGGCAGGGCTTTACACGGTTAAGCTATATCTTGCCAAAGAGTTACTTGATGGTAATTTAAGTGCCCCTGCGATGCCCGATGCGCAGCTAAGTCAAATCGGCAAGCAGACTGAAAACTATGAACTTGTTGATGGTAAGCGTTACTTAGTGATCACTCGCGAGTATTTAGTACAGCCCCAAAAAAGTGGTAGTTACACGATTCAAGCACCAACTTTTCAAGGTCGAATTCGCCAAGACTATCGCCAATTAGATGTATCTGCACTGGGTGATAATGTCGATATTGAAATTAAACCGATACCAAGTGACTACCAAGGTGCATGGCTGCCTAGTGAATTAGTTAATTTAGATGAGCAATGGCAACCCGCTGACGACACAGTAGAAGTGGGTACACCTATTACGCGAACGCTGACCTTAACTGCACTTGGTATCACCAAAGAGCAACTACCTGATATTGAACTACCTGAAATCAAAGGTATTCGCAGTTACCCAGATGAAAAAGAAAATAATCATTTGGTTCGCGATGGTCGGGTAATATCACAACAAACAGCCTCGTACGCTTTGTTACCGCAGATGCCAGGCACTTATACACTGCCAGAGGTAAGCGTGCCTTGGTATAACACTAAGATTAACCGGATCAGTTATGCAACATTACCAGCTCGTACTATTACAGTAACACCTAGTAGCACAAGCACTCCAGCAGCCGTTGCTGCGCAGCCACTTACGCCATCACAAAGCGCAACAACAGATGCTGCAGCAATAAGTTATCAAGCAACGCCGATAAATCAGTATCCGCTATGGTTAATTATTATCAGTGTGATTGGTTATTTATTATGGTTTATTACCTTGATTTTATGGTGGCGCAGTCAATCTCAGCGCAGCTTGATGCAAGCAAAGCCGACAGTAACCCATAGTGATTCATCAATTTCATTAGATGAATTAAAGAAACACGCTAAAAGCAATGATGTAAGTGCCTTTTATCAGGCGCTAAATCGTTACGCAATGCACTTAACAAAACAATCGAGCGGTGCAATAGACAAGCTTGAACAACTAGCTGATAATGCACAGCTTAGTCAACATATTGCTAAACTACGGGCTGCACTCTATAGTCCTAATGATACAGATGTTGATTTAATTGCGATTGTCGGCATGTTAGAAGAGCAACGTAAAGTACAAAAAAAATCACAACAAGCTGTATTAAAAGGACTTTATAAATAGAGTTTAAGTGACGGGGAGCAATCCCCGCGCTCAAATAGTAAATAACTTAAAATAAATAAAAAAAGTGCTTATGCTTGGAAATGAAAACTCTAAAAGTCAGGTCTTAGTTGATATGGCAGAGAAAAAAACACGCTATGAAAAACTTGTTCATGTTTATCATAGCGAATTATATCGCTTTGCTTATTGGCTCTGCCGCGACCCTAATATTGCCGAAGATCTTGTCCAAGAAACATTTTTACGTGCTTGGCGATCTCTGGATTCATTATTAGATCAAAAAGCAGCTAAGCCATGGCTATTGACGATTTTACGCCGGGAAAATGCCCGTCGTTTTGAACGCAAACAATTTGATTATAGCGATGTTGAAAACGACACCTTAGTTGACGAAAAAAGCGTCACCTTGGATGACGAAATGGAACAAACAGTGATCCAACGTCACATCGCTAAGTTACCTGATGAATACCGCGAGCCATTATTATTACAAGTAGTTATGGGCTGCTCCGGTGAAGAGATAGCAGAAATATTAGATTTAAATAAAAACACGGTTATGACGCGTTTATACCGCGCCAGAAACCAGTTAAAAGAGGCATTGAGCCGTGATGATGAACAACTTAAAGGGGCATCAAATTAATGGATGATCTCGAGTTTCGTCGCCGAATTAGCGCACAGCCAAACAGCACAGATAAGGAGCTTGTGGAGTTTGCAGAGCAACACTCTGAGCGACAAGAATTTATTAATGATATGCAGGCCTTTGATTTAGAGCTTGCCAATGCACTTGACGTACCGGTGCCAGCAGGTCTTGCCGAGCGTATTTTGGCAAATACCGCAGCGCATGCACAAAACGAGTCGCTCACAACTGAGCAACTCAACCAAGCACCAGCTGATATCAGCGCGCAAACACCGCCGCAACGAACAGATAATGTAGTTGAGGCAAGTACACGTTTTAAACGTGCTCGTTTACCACTTGCCATGGCAGCCTCAGTATTAGTGGCTGTGGGAGCATTTTTATTTAGCAGCGAACAAAATGTCGCGTACGCAGCTGGCGAACATGCGCTTGCTCATGTTTACTATGAAATTAATTCGCTGCAAAAGACCGAAGCAATCAGCTTAGCAACGGTAAATGAAAAATTTGCTGTGTTAGGTGGCCATTTAGATGAATTGCCAGGTAAAGTGACTTACTTAATGTTTTGTGACTTTAAGGGCCAAAAGGGGTTGCACCTGGTTTTTGAATCAGACTATGGCCCGATGACGGTATTTATAGTGCCATCAAAACAGCAATCGTTTGGCATCGGCGACGATGATTTTCAAGACGATCGTTTTGAAGGCCATATTAACCGTGGTGCTGACGCAGATACTATTTTAGTAGCAAGTCTTGGTGCGCCATTAGAAAATTATAATGATCGTATCAATGGTGCGATCCGCTGGTTAAATTAACCTTCCTTTTGCATTGCCGTTATTAGGCGGCAATGCAATTTATACCTTCACGAAACAATCGTTATATTCTTCCCGCTTTAACCAATAATTGCTTTTAAATTAGTCTATTGACCAAGCTACTGAGCATTTTAGAGCTAATTCAGTTTGTCGCTATTTATCTAATTCCTGAACTACTTTAGAATCGCCGTTCTAATTTGTTTTAAGGAACTTCATGAAAAACCTGATTGTTATATTTTCATTGCTTGCTCTACTATGTACTGCAAGTTTTGATGCACAAGCACGTAAAAAGTTTGGTAGTAAAAAACGTGGCCAAACACCAGAAACACAACAAACCGCACAAAAACAACAAACAGATACCAATACCCTCGCCCCTGCTGCAAAACCAAAATCAAGCAAAAAAGGCATGATGGCAGGTATTTTTGGCGGCTTATTAGCCGGTGGATTAATCGCCGCAATGATGGGCGATGACTTTGAAGGGATGCAACTGCTTGAGATAATTTTAATGGCAGGTATTGCCTTTATTATCTTTAAACTTATCATCGGTATAATACGTCGTAAAAACGCCCCTGTAATGGCGCATGCGCAAGGAGCATTTACTGCACCGCAAATGAAACAAACTGCGTCTGAGCACACCACTACAAGTGGATTTAGTCAAACCAATGACGTACCGTTTAATTTACCCGCTAACTTTGATACTAACGGCTTTTTACAAGGTGCGCGTAGCCATTATCATACTTTGCAAACAGCATGGAATAATGCTGACTATGCAACGATGGCTGAATACTTAAGCCCTGAACTAGTCGCTGAATTTAAAGCGGAACGTGAGGCGATTGACAGCGTTGCAACTGACGTGATGTTTATTGATGCAGAACTTGTACGTGCCGATACCGATGCACAAAAATGGCAAGTAAGTGTACGTTTTAAAGGGAAGTACCGTGACTTAGGCGATAATAAAGAACAGCCTATTTTAGAAATTTGGAACTTAGAGCGTGCCACCAGCGATGATGCGCCTTGGCTGATTGTTGGTGTTGAAGATTTAATTGACGCGTAGTTCTAGGTTCTAGGTTCTAGGTTAAAAAATAAAACCGCACAACAATAAGTTAGTGCGGTTTTTTATTTCAATAAACGCTATTTAAATAAGATTATTTACAAACGTCTGCAACAGCATTTGCAAAGTAATCGATATTAGCTTGACTGATACCCGCTACGTTAACGCGGCTTGAACCAACAATGTAGATACCGTATTCTTTTTGTAGGCGCTCAATTTGCTCTTTATTAATACCTAAGAAAGAGAACATACCGTGTTGACGGTCAATAAATGAGAAGTCTTGAGCAATCTCTTTTGCCGCTAGACTGTCTTTGATCAAAGTACGTAGGCCATTGATACGGTTGCGCATTTCATCAAGTTCACTGTGCCATTGCTGTGTCAGTTCTGTACTGCTTAAAATAGTATTTACAATATCTGCACCGTGCGCAGGTGGCATTGAATAAATGCTACGTACCACACTTAACATAACAGAGTTTGAAATGTCTGCTGTTGCGCTGTCTTTCGCAATGATTGAACATGCACCAATACGCTCTCGGTATAAACCAAAGTTTTTCGAACATGAAGAACAAATGATTAACTCATCAACTGCATTGGCTAAAATACGTAAACCGTTTGCATCTTCTTCAAGGCTTGAACCAAAACCTTGATATGCAATATCAACCAGCGGTGTAAAGCCAACATCTTTTGCCAGTTCAGCAACCGTGTTCCACTGTGCTTCGTTTAAGTCCATACCACTTGGGTTATGACAACATGCGTGCAGTAATACCACATCACCTTTTGGCACTTGGGTAAGGGTTTCGATCATTTCATCAAATAATAAATCTTTGTTTTCATAATCGTAGTACGGGTATTCTTTAACTGTTAGGCCAGCGGCTTCAAACAAGCTAATGTGGTTTGCCCAAGTAGGATTAGTAACCCATACAGTCGCACCTGGATTACAGCGAACGATAAATTCAGCTGCAACTCGCAGTGCACCTGTACCG
This sequence comes from Pseudoalteromonas sp. SR44-5, assembly GCF_014163675.1. Classification (NCBI taxonomy): domain Bacteria; kingdom Pseudomonadati; phylum Pseudomonadota; class Gammaproteobacteria; order Alteromonadales; family Pseudoalteromonadaceae; genus Pseudoalteromonas; species Pseudoalteromonas sp. SR44-5. Next base: position 5,614 of record NZ_JACJDT010000024.1, on the reverse strand, counting down.
CCTGGAGCTTGTGCTGTACGAACACGATTAGCTAATAACGCTTGGTGCTCACCTAATAGTAGGCTTTCCATTTTTTGGCAGTAATCTAAGTTACCCGCCAAACCAATGTATGATTTGCTAGTTTCGTTTTCAAGACGGAACGCTTCAGCTTTTTTAACTGCTTTTAATACCGGCGTATTACCGAATTCGTCTTTATAAACACCAACCCCTAAGTCAATCTTATTTGGGTTAGTATCTTGCTTATAGGCCGCCATAAGGCCAAGAATAGGATCAGTGGGTAATGGTTTTAATACTGAGAACATTGACTATCTCTTTCATTATTTAGGGGTTAGCTGTTGCACTTAGCTTAACATAAAAGCTCACTAGATTGACTAGTGTTATTTACACTAAAAAGTGAGGAATTTTAATACAGCACGCAATTAATAGCGCTAATGTTTGCTGGTTGAAAAAATCGTTATTAAAGGCTTCGCCATCAACAATACCAACGCAGCGATTTGCACTGTCAAAAAGCGGTAAACAGGCTTCTGATTTTACTTTAGGGTCGCAAGTATAATATTCACCACCCGCAGCCAAATACTGCTCAACGTTGTTGATCACTCGCCCTTTACTACTCAGTGCCACCTGCACATTATTACTACCAGCAGCAAATGCTTCAGTAAGCGGAAAAAGCGGTCGGCTTGGCGCGCCAAAGTAAGCCAGTTTAAGTAATTGCTGACCCTCAGGTGTTGCTGTACTTTGGTAAATGCCGTACCAATCAACCTTAGTTTGCCCTACAACGTAATCAACAATCAGTTGTAATTGAGCAAGCTTTTGCGTGGTGTGCTGATCTTGCGGTAAAAAATCAGTGAGTTTAAACGGCTCATCTTGTAAGTAACCAAATAAACTGCACGCCCCGCCTTCACCCAATTCTGGTATTTGATATTGCCAGCGTACCGCAGGAAGCGACTGATTTGATAAATAACTTTCGAGCTTACTAAGCTCAGCAGAGACTAACTGAGCAGACACATCTAATTGCGCAAGAGATAAATAAGAAGAAACCATTTAGCCATCCAAACATCTAAAAAATGAATCATAGCATGGCTAAACAATCACGACTAGCTTTGTTGTTGCACCAATCGATAACACATTTCAATTTGATTACCCGATGAGTTATAAGTCACCTGCTCTGCTATTTCTTCTAATATCGATAACCCACGACCGTGCTCGCGATTATTACTGTTAGCATTACTGTCGGTGCTTGCAAAACCATTGCCAGAATCGCAAATTATAAAATACAGGCTCAATGTATCAGGGCAATAACGTATATCCACAATGATCAATGCATCAACGAGCTTAGCTAATGTTGCTTCTCGAAGTTGATAATACTCAATAAAACCATCCTCTTTATTTTTAATCGCTGAATCGAGTCCTAATACACCGTGATCAAGTGCATTGTTATATGCCTCAGAGAGCAGTAAAAAAATATCAGAGCGGTGCTCTTTTAGCCCGCCAACTTGAGTGAGCACTTCAACGATTTCAAGCACCGGGTCGGTTTGTTTTATTTGCTGTGAATTAAGCGTTAAAGAAAAATTAAAGGGTAACCGAGAGTAAGCGGCTTGCTCTTCAGCCGCAGCAGGAACCGCCATGCAATTAAAAAGCACTAAACTAAGGTCATCCTGTTGTTTGCTACCATGAGCAAACTTGGTCACTTGCGCGATCACATCTTGACTAGTCACTTTAGGCTTGCTTGCAAGTGCCTTTATAAAGCGTTGCTCTGCAAAAAATTCACCGTTTTCATTGGTGGTTTCTATAATACCGTCGGTGGCCAGCGCCAAACGCATACTGCTATCGACTTCAAAATGAATTAATTCACGTTCAAATTCGTCGCCTGCTAAAATCCCTAAAGCCATGTGCTGTGACTCTAAGGTTTTTAATACGCTTCCTTGTGGATCAATTAAATAAGCGTCAGGCAAGCCACCAAGCCAAGCTGAAACACTTTTCCCGGAGCTACTTAACTCAATAATTGTCGCGGCACAAAACATATGCCCGGGCAATAATTGTACTAATACGGCATTAACTTCTGCGGCAATATCACTGACCGCCATGCCTTTATTAACCATAGTGTAAAACACTTTCGATGCCGGTAATGCCCCCACCGCAGCTGCTAAACCATGGCCAGTAAAATCCCCAAGCATACAATACAAACTACCAATTGGACTTTGCCCAACCAAACACATATCACCATTAAACATAGAAGCCGGTGAAAGATGAAAATCAATGTTGTTGGTAAACTTATTTTGGTTTTCTAAGGCATTATTAAAAATATGCTCAACTATTTCGTGCTCGCGCTCGGTTTGATTGTAATGATATTCTAATAACTTATTTTGTTCGTGGGTCTTTAAGCTCAGCTTACGGGTACGGCTGTGGGCTTTTATTTTCGCGGTTAAAATTACTTTATCAAACGGTTTATGAATAAAATCATCACCACCGGCTTCCAAGCAGTGCTCAAAACTACTATGATCTTCCAAAGAAGTTATAAAAATAATTGGTAGGTGAACATCGTTGTATAACTGCTTAATTTTTGTCGCTGTTTCATAGCCATCCATCACTGGCATTATTACATCGAGTAGCACAATATCAATGCTCTGCTGTGCTAATATTGCTAATGCTTCAACACCATTGGCAGCAGTTGATACCTCGTAATTTTGTTGCACCAGCATTACTTTCAAAAGCGTACAATTAAGTGGCTGATCATCAACAACGAGAATATGCATTAATCAATATCAAACTTTTTATCAAAACGTGATATTTGCAGGATTTTTTTCAGTTGCGGCTGACAATTACTGATTTGAATTGCATCAACTGAGGTACCCAAGGTCTTTTTCATATTCAGTAACATACCAAGGGCGGAGCTATCCATGTAATCTGTTTCTCGCAAGTCAATTACGACCTTAGCGGTTTTTTCATTGATATCGGAATACGACTGTCGAAATGACTGCACTAAATTAAAGTCGAACTTCCCTTTAATTTGAATAGTCAGTGTAGCACCATCTGCTGATGCACTCTTACTTAGACCCATTAGTTAACTCCTGCTCAGATTATCCATTCTTAATTAGTATTAAATATAACTTGTTAATGATAAATCACCAAAAATAAAACACCCTATGCACAAATTTGTTTTAGATTTGATATTATCTAGGCCATTGTTTATTTAACTTTTTAAATGCAGGTTAAGCATGAGTGATAATAATCTCGTTTATTCAACCGAAACAGGCCGTATCAGCCAACCAAAACCAAGCACAGAAGTGGCTAGTAAAGTATTTAAAGACGGCGCCCTGCGCATCGAACGCCAAACCAAAGGCCGTAAAGGTAAAGGTGTTATGTTGGTAACTGGTATTGACAGCGAGCAACACGATTTAAAAAAACTCGCCAAAACCATTAAAAGTAAAATGGGCCAAGGCGGCGCTTTAAAAGACGGCATCATTGAAGTACAAGGCGACGACCGCGAAAAACTCAAAGCCATCCTCGAAGCACTCAAATTCAAAGTGAAAATTGCCGGAGGGTGAGCCGCCGGCTTGCCTATAAAAAGCAGAGACTTGATGACCTAATTGCATATATGTACTTTCTTAATTTATGATCAATATATTGTAATACAAAGAAAAACATCGGAGATAAAATTGTCTACTCCCACACAAAGAGAGCTTAAATGATATTAGATAATCTACCCAATAAAAAACTAGTCTCTGCTCTAAAAGCTAGTGCAGCTTTGGATATAGAGCTTTGTGAAGACGAATACCTGAGGTGCTTTTCTTACAAAGCTAATTGGGCGCCAGGGATAGACGTTGCTTCATATGAAAATGGTGGTGGTGATGAAATCGTCATTGTCATAAAAGGTGATGCTATTTTAATTAAAGGTTTCGATCATGAATCAGAAGTTAGTCCTCATGCTCAAGAAGAGTTTAGAATTTGGCCAGGGATGTATGAAGGGGCTCCTGAAGAACTGCTCTGCGTTTTAGATAACGATTTCTTCGAAATAGCTCATGTGACCTTTTGTTTTTGGCGTACTTCCAACTCAGGGTCATGGCAACAAGGAACAGTTAATTTCCAAAACAATGAAGATAACGGAGCTAGTTGGCTGCTCCCTGCAATCACTATAACTCCAGAATGTTTTATTGAGTATGCGAAGGACTACTACCAAGATGACTTTAATAAAATAACACCAGCAAGGGTACACCAAGTATTCAGCGAATATGAATAGCACAAAATTTTATCCGTGCTGTTGATACAATAAAACAAAGTAATAAAGTAGCGTGGTAACTTGCTTCGCTTGTTCCTCGCGATTTAGCCACTCTCATTTTACCGCCAATTGCAGCGTTAATTTAACTGGAGCAACACTCAATTATGGATGATGTATCGAAGCAATTTAAATCAGTAAATAAACGGTTTTATCTCATATTGCTATTAACTGTTGTATGCTTTTCAAGTGGCTTTATTCTTCAATATTTTGATATTGAGTTTCTAAATCCTTTTTATGGTGCATTAATCGGAGTGCTCGTATTTAACATTGGTATTTGGTTGTATTACAGGTGTCCAAAATGTAACTCGATTCCATTTGCATCAGGTAGTGAAGGCGTAGAAATCAGACCTAAACTCTGCCATAAATGTGGTGCTAAATTCAGGTCAAAATAAACTAATAGATAGCAGCAAAGCCAAAGGGGCTAATGCGGAGCAATAAAAGACGGCATCATCGAAATACAAGGCGACGACCGCGAAAAACTCAAAGCTATACAAAAAGCACTTAAATTCAAAGTAAAAATTGCCGTGGGGGGAATCCCGGTTTTATGGTGTGTGGTACTTAGTCGTATGTAGTGGTATTTAATTAGTTGTCCGTGACGATCTGAGCAGCGGGATTAAGCGTGAAGCGGACAGTTAAGAATTTTGATATCTGAAGTCAAGATTTGTTGGTGAACTATACTTAATGTACTGAAACCCAACAATGGCAGATGCTGTATGGCTTAAAAGCAGTTTCAAAATGTATTACGTCACGTTATTAACTTAAACTACTCCCAACTAAAAAACTCCGTCATGAATTTGAATCTAATATTGCTAATAACCAACTGGGTCAAGCCATTGCTGACCATGAAGAAACAATATCTCATTGTCCACATTGCGATTCACACGAATTAGATACTGACTATATTGAGAGTTATCTGAGTTGGTTTAGAACCATGGAAGATAACACGGAATTCTCAGATCAAACATGGATAAAAGAGGCTTTATAAAATGAATTCTCGCCTTGCCACACTTAACTACAACATAACCATAAATAAACAGTCGTTGTATTTTTTTTCAACAACTCGCGGGATTATTTCTTGTATTTTACAACAACAAAAAAACAACAAATATAAATCCCTTGATTTACATTTAGATACAGAGTTAGACTGAAAGTATTAAAAAACTCAAAGGATTTTCTCTCTGCAACTTGTGGGTTTAGATCCTTTGAATAAGCTGTTGAGGCTGTAGAATTACTCTTTCTAGGAACTGATTTTACATATTCGGCTTGATTGTTTTCTAACCTTGAATCTACCTGTCCGCTGTGATCTAATAGATATTATTCACCCACGGTAAATTGTTA